>DATEWO010000467.1:0-11405 GCA_035257925.1 Propionibacteriaceae bacterium
CGTCGCCGGGCCGGCCGGGATCGGGCGGCTGATCTTCCCAGCGCCGCTGGTTCAGCCACGTCGCGGGGTTCGGGATGAACTTCCCCCCGTCGCGACCCAACCACCCAGCCTGAGCAGCCAGGGCGCTCAGGATGGTCTCGAGCGGGGTGCTGCGGGCATGGGTCTGCCAGGCGCGCAGCGCCGCGCCCTTCCCGACTTTCTTTGGGTACTGTTTCCAGAAGCGATCAAAGTCCCCCTCGGGGGGGACTACAGGGGGGGAATACTTCTCCGGATACTTCTCTAGATACTTCTCCTTCTCGGAGAAAGGCATACCGTTCGAGTGCGCTTGCCGTAACCGTTCAGCTAACGCTTGCCGTAACGGTTCCAAGAACGGTTTGCTCCCATCCAGTCCACCCAGGAGGATCTCGAGGGAGGTCGGCTCCGGGGGCAACTCGGTGACCTGGCTGGCGGCGAACTTCGCTTGGTTCTCGTTCTGGATCGGGTTGTACCGGAAGAAGTGCGGCAGGAAGACCAGCCGGAGCGTCGAGTGGTACTGGACGAGCCCGAGGTCCATCAGCTCCCCGAGGGCCTTCGTGATCCCGATGGCGCTGAACCCGCAGTACTCCGCCATGTCCGCACGCCCCTGCACATAGCAGCCGAGGGCGTTCGAACGCGGGCTCGTGAGGAGGTGAAAGAACAGCAGGCGTCCATCGCGCGTGAGGCGCGGGAACTTGTCGTCGTGCCAGATCCGTGGATCGATGCGACGGAACCGCATAGGCCGACCTCACTCCGGATCATCGTCGTCGGGCAGCGGTGGTTCTGGCTTCGGCTTCGGCTTCGGCCGCTCCCACTCAAACACCGCCAGCAGGACGAAGGGTTCCACGGGGAGGGGTTCCAGCTCCAAGACCGGCATGGTGAGCTCCTTTCCGGGGCCGCAGCCCCTCGTCCAGATCTCGCGCGTACGACGCGCTACGGAAGCGCCAGGGGACGCTGGCGGGAGGGTGAAGCGGGAGACAGCGGGGTGATGATGTGGCACAATCCGACGCCACCTGTTGCCACCATTTGCCACCAAACGGCGCAACCAGTATGTATAGCCCAGGTATACGGCTAGGGAGATGGCTTACAAGTGACTGATTTTGCAGTCCGTTTCTACCACCGCCCCGGCTGAAGCTCCTGCGCGAAGACGAGAGAGTTACTTTCAAGAAATGTACGTGTTTTCCAGTAGTTATGCGACACACACCCCGGCAAAACCGGGCATTCGACGGCCCTCTGTTGCCACCATTTGCCACCAGATTTCCGCGCCGCTCAGACATAGCGGTCCAAGCCCTCCACGGCCCCCTCGTGGCGATCCGGCTGGATGTGCCCGTAGGTGTCCACGGTCTGCTTGATCGTCGCGTGGCCGAGCTGCTGGGAGACCCAGTGGATGTTGGCCCCGTCCTCGAGAAGCCAGGTGGCGTAGGTGTGCCGGGTCGCGTGGTAGTTGCGGACCGGGAGGCCTGACTTCCGCATGAGGGGGCGCCAGATCGACTGCCAGAAGTAGGGATAGGGGACGGGGTTCCCGAAGACCGTCGGGAACATCAGCGCGCGCCCCTCAGGCTTCCACTCCTTGACCTGCCCTTCCAAGGTCACCGCTTCGAGGTGGGACTGGAGCACCGCCAAGAGCTTCGGGGCCACCTTCACGGTGCGGAATTCATAGTCCTTGACCGGCGCGATCCCCTGGTACTCGCCCCGGTCGCTGATGGTGCGCTCCACGGTGAGGGTGCCCTTCCGCACGTTGAGGTCGGTCCGACGGAGCGCCGCCGTCTCCCCCCACCTGAGGCCGGCGAGCACCCCGGTCAGGATGAACGGATACCACCGGGGAAAGAGCGCCTGCGCGGCGGCCATCAGGACCGGCCCCTCATCCTGGGTGAAGTACGGGTAGTGACGGCGCTTGCTTGCCGTGCGGCTGGCCTTGCCGACGAAGTACTTGAGGTCGCCGGCGGGGCTCGGCCCCAGGAGTTTCTTCGTCTCGATCAGATCCGCGAAGTACGAGCGGAGTGGGAAGTGGACGTTGCCGATGGTGCTGCCCGAGAGCTTCGCCTCCCGCATCCGCCGGATCATGGCTCCTAGCATTTCACGCGTCACGGCGTCGATGGGGAGATCCCCAAGTGCGCGGCCATCCTCGAGCGGGTGCGTGTAGCACCACCCACGCAGACAGCGGGCATACAATCGCCCGGTGCTGGCGCGGATCTGCCCGGCCAGCACCTGGCGGTCGAGCCAGAGGGGAAGCACCTCACGGAGTCGTGGCGCGGTTGGTGTGGGTCGGGTCGCCGTCCGAGCCTTGGTGATGGCCTCAAAGACGTTGACGCCTTCGAGCTCGAGCTTCCGGATGTGGCGGACGATCTCCTTCGCGTCGGCCTCGGACTCGTACTGCACGCGCTTCCGCTGGTAGTTCCAGGTGATCGTGACTTCCCAGGTTCGGCGGTCGGGCCGCCACTTGTAGGAGGCGCTCATCGAGCGGTCTTGATGACAGCCTGCAGCGCCTCGGCCACGAGATCCTGGAAGTCCATGTCGCGCTGGATGGCGGCGATCTTGGCCGCCTTGACCAGGTCCGGTGGCAGGTTGATGGTCACCCTCACGCGACCACTTCGGGTCATCTTGGTGGGCAGCGCCCGCTTCATGATGGCTAAGTCTCCTTGTAGTGTGAGTGTACGACTTAGCCATATATACCACCTTAACGGCCTAGCTGATCAAGATTCAGACGGGTGATGGCCCGGACGAGCCCTGGGCGGCCTTGCGCTCGGTACTGCGCGACGAAGCGGTCGTAGTCGCTCTGGCGAACCAGCACCTTGCCGCCGCTGAGGCGATAGCACGGGAGCGCCTGGGCGGGCGGCGTGCGCGTGAGGAACTTCCGGAGGGTGCGGGTCGACAGGCCGGAGTAGGCGGCCAGCGCCTTCATCGACAGATAGGGGTCGTGCGGCGTGGTCAGGGCCAGCTCATCGATGACCGCAAGGCGTGGCCGCTCGGCCCCTACCTTGGTTGCGAGTGGTTTCCTGTACACGGTCCCGTTATACCCCCGGTGCTCAGACCGACCCGGGAGGGCCGGGCGCAGCACTGGGCCACCGAGACCCAACCGCCTCCCACTCCCGCCAAAGATATCCACAACGCGGTGGATAACCGTGACGGCATTATTCGCTTGACAGCGCCAGACGCTCGGCCGCCTCCCTGGCGCTGTCTCTCAGCCACTGCCCCGCCAACTCCAGCTCCAGGTGCATCTCTTGCTCATCAGCGGTGACGCGGAGCAGTTGCTCGGCCCGCTCGTTCATGATCTTCGCCATGTCCTGCCACAAGAGCGCGGTGATCTCCGCCTGCGTCATTTTCTTCATGGTCACGTCCTTACCGGCAGCGCTTGGCCAGCGCCGCCTTCAGGTCATACAGGGCACGGCAGTGGAGGAACGCGGTCCACGCGTCCTCGAGGTCGCCGTACCAGTTCGCCGCGAAGTCTCCGTGGTCGCGAGAAAACCGCAGGATGTAGTACCCGCCCTGGATGGGCTGATCGGGGAAGTTTTCTTCCCAGAGTCTTTGATAGCTGACGATCTGCAGCAGATGCTCGGGATAGACGGCCGACGCGGTCTTGTAGTCGGCCATCACGCGCTTGTCGCCGACGAGCAGCGCATCGAACGTGCCGCCGTAGCGATGCACCTCGCTGACGAGGCTGACTTCAGTCTGCTCGATCTTGAGCCGCGTCTGGCGCGTCCACTCAAGGAAGGCCCCATAGCCGCGCTGGGCCTTCTCCACGAGCTCCGGCGGGCCAGCGGGCCACTCGTACGGCAGGCCATGCTTCCACGCCTCCGCCGCTTCATGCACTAGCGTGCCGGCGTTAGCGGCGCTCTTCGCGGTCTCCCGGTAGTCGCGCCCTTCCCGGCCCTCGTTCCACGCCCAGTGGATCAAGCCGCCGGAATCCTTGATCAGGCTGGCCACCGTCGAGGACCCAGGCAGCCGACCCTGATCGATCTTGCTGCGGTACCCACCCTCAGGCCGCGCCAAGGCGCACCTTCCCGTCGTCTTTGGCCTTGGTGATCTGCGTGCGCTCGGCTTGGGTAAAGGCCCTCCAGACATCGGGTTGTATCACGACATTCCACAGAGCGAGGTGCGCCGAGATCGAGTGCGTCTCCCTGAAGGCCCTGCACCAGTCCTGGCTCGAGGCGGGGGGGTCCGACGACTCGGTGGGGGTCTCCTGCTTCCTCTCTTCTGACGACTCCTCGAGGGGTACCATGCGCGTGTTCGGAATGGTCTCGACCTCGGTCTCGTCCAGCATCCCCAGCCCGCAGATCGAGAGTGTGACGCGTCGCTTCGACTTCGTCTCGGCTTTCATCAGCGCGTTGGCGAGCATCTCGCCCTTCAGGCCGGCTGTCGCGACGGCGCCGATGGCCTCGTCCGTCCGGCCATCCTTGCCCGTCGCTCTTGAGACCACCGCGTAGACATCCCCATGCTGTTCTCGAGCGATGATCTGGATGCTCACGCCGTGCAGTTTCCGAAGCTGGTCGGTGGCATCACGCCGGGCGTACAAGGTCAACTTGCCGTTCAGGTGGATGTACTCAAACGGCTTCGTCAACGGATTCAGGCCGGTGCTGGCGCAGACCTCCCGGTAATAGCGGAGCCTATCGGGGGCCGCGAGCTTGGAGAGATCCCCGCCAATCACCACGCGCTCAAGGAGCTCAGAGCCGGTCTCTGAGGTTGCCACGTCCGTTGTCATACTTTGACCTCCTGCGTCCCGCTCAGGATCTCCACCCGCCAGCCCTGGGCACGGAGCCGGTCGAGCGCCTCGCCGGCCTGAAAGCCCCGCACCCAGCTCCGGAGGATCGGCGCGTACGTCACCACCTCGCCCCGGTAGATACAGAGGCCGGCGACGAACGTGGGGCTCGTCACCAGGACGCTGGTCCCCCGGCGACACTTCTCGGCCCGCGACAGCTGTTCCTTCATCCCAGTCCGAGCGTGAGCCAGGCGACGCTCGTGCCGATGAGCGCCGCGACGCCCAGCACCACGAGCCACCGGACCAGGGTCGTCATACCACCCACCAGAAGAGAATCACCCCGCCCAGCAGGAGCACGCTGATCAGCAGGAGGAGCAGGAACGTGCCCATGAAGCGCACGCCGGGATCGATCTCCGGCTCCGGCAGATCACTCTGGTCACTCGGCGGGGGGTCGAAGGGTCGTCGCATGGTCTCCTCCCAACAGGCTCACGGAGACGCGGACACCTTGCTTGGCTGGGGGCCAGCCGCTGCGTTGCTCGTACGAGAAGACGTGGCCGTCGCGCGGCGCATCGCCGCTAATCAGGCGCGCGTCCACCAACCCGTCGCGAACGTGCTTCAGACTCGAGATCAGGTTGTCGTCGTCGAAGGCCTGGCCGGTGTAGCAGGTGAAGTGGACCCGCTTCGGGCGGGAGGGGGCGGCCTCCACGCTCCAGCGCGAGCCCATCGCCTCTTTCGCGGTGAGGTACACGAACTTACGCTGGCGCACGCTGCGTTGGTAGCGCCGCAACCAGTGCTCCTTGGACGCGACGTTGGGGCTCACCAGGCGCACGTCGAGCCAGAGCTCCATGAGATCGTGCCGGCAGACGTTCTGCTCATGCGGCTGGAACCCATCCCTCTCCAGCCCATTGGTGGACGGTGAGGACGGTCCAGCCGGGGTAGGTGGCCCCGACGGTAGCGATGGCCTGCTCTGGAGTCGCTTCCCGAACGCGGACGATGCGGCAGTCGCTGGCCAGGACGAGTCGGCACTCATACAGCACCCGATCCTGGGCTGGCAGGTCGCTCATGCCGAGCCACGGGAATTCTTCCCGGTATGTAGCCTTCCTCCGTAGATCGTGCGGCGCCGCTTGGTCGGACGGTAGCCGGCGGGGTCGAGCATGAAGCGGTGAATTTCGCTCCAGATCGGGGCAGATTTCGCCTGGTGCCGCAACACCCGCCCGACCATCTGGACATTGCGCCCGAGACGTTTGGCCAGCTTTCTCTGGCTTAGATCGTGCTCCAAGAGCCAAACCCTAACCTTCAGTTGATCAAGAGGTTTCGGGTTTCTGGGGTCAAGTTTCCTGGTATCGAGTGCCATGATCACCAGGCCTCCTGCCATCGGTTCGACCTATGGGCTCCATGGTTGCAGGCACCCAGCGATACTAAAACGGGACTGGACTGTCAAGTGGTTGTAAATCGCCCGGAAATACGGAGAAATACCACGCAGATTATCGGAAATGGTGATTCGGTGATCTCTCCGTCTTATCACCTACATAGACAACACCTTGGAGACATGATAGGCTCCATTGACTTCTGACCTCACTTACTCATGTATAGCTCGTGTTCGCTCTCACGCAGGAGCTGCCTCGTTGGCCAGACGAGCCCGGTCACAACGATTTCGCAGTCTTGCACCAGGGCTAGGTCATCGCATCGAGGAGGCCTTGGAAGACTCTGGTCAATGGCGGAACCCCGTGCCCTTCGCACGGCTCCCGTCAAAATACCAACTTATCAAGGCTTTCGTGCGGGCCCATCCAGATCGCGGATACCAAGAACTGACGTTCTACCGCTGGACGAGTACTGCCAAGGAGACGCATCCCGAGTGGCCGCGTCTCCAAACACTGGCACTGGATCTCGGGGTGCCGGTGTCCTGGCTTGGATTCGGGCACATCGCGGTGAACGAGATCGATCTGCTGATCCGGTTCAAGGTACGCCGGGGAATCCCATCGCTGCCGCCGCCACCACCTAGCTGACCCTGCCGGTGGATACCGGCCGCGTGGCGGCTGGCATGGTGGTCTCGAATTAGCGGTCGTCGCAGTGTTCGAAAGAAAAGCACTGGGATAACTGAGAATGCTACAGTGTGAAGCGGCCCGAGCCAGCGGCCTGAACCGCCGACCCGAGCCTGACCACCAACCCCTGATGAAGAGGGATCAATGGCTGCTCCTACCGTAGCAAAGATCGCCCCCCGATGACCGAGCTCGTGACCGCGCTCGAGAAGCTCGACGCGAAGATCGACAAGTTCCATGACCGGCTCGAGGCTCGGATCGAGCGGTTAGATGCTCGCCTAGATCGGCTCGACGCCAAGATCGACCTAGTGAGCGCAGATATGTCAACGCTTCAGCGCGAAGTCGCCACTGAGATGTCCAAGCTTCAGCGCGAAGTCACCACCGACATGTCCAAGCTTCAGCGGGATGTCGCCGTGCTGAAGTGGGCCGTGGGGACTGGCTTCGCGGCCACCTTCGCGCTATTAGTCCCCATCTTCCTGAAGCTCGTGCTCGGCATGTGAGTTATGGCTGGGAAACCGCGCACACGGACTGATGCCAATGGACGATTGTGCATCGGATGCCTCGAGTACAAACGGTGGGACGATTATCCTCCTCAGCGAGGAGGACATATGGGGCGCAATTCACGCTGTCGAATCTGCATGGCGGCGCGAACGCGCGAATGGAACGCGGCCAATCCCGAGAGGCGTCAAGCTACTGGCCGTCGATGGCGCGAAGCGCACCCGGATCTCAGCAGAGAGAAGAATTTTCGATGGCGCGCCGCACATCCCGGTGCCAATGCCGCTCGGAATCGTAACCGGCCACCTGGGGTGGCCGCGCGATATTCCGTTACTGAACGGACACGGCGTCCCGAACGATATCGAGCGCGATACGCGACCGGAAATGCGATCAAAGCCGGCGTACTACAACGCCAGCCTTGTGAGGTCTGTGGAGCGACCCGCAGCCAAGCACACCATGATGACTATAGCCGACCGCTAGATGTCCGCTGGCTATGTCGGATGCATCACAACGCCGCGCATGGCCGCGATGTTTATGGGACGCGGATCCCAATCGAGGGACCAAATGCGCGCAGCGCGGCCAGAAGGAACACCAGTCCCAGGATCAACCCAATCAACTGCACGATGATCGGCGGAACGCCGAAATGCGTCGCGGCCAACTTGGCGATATAAAAAATCACCGCCAAGACGACAAGCAGAATCAGGAGTTGAATGAGCGCCTCTAGCATGGACCGTCCTCCTCCTCGTCGTCGCCCGTCGACCACGGCGGGCCGTGATGCATCGGATCGCCGCAGACCTCGCAGCGATGGATGTCCAGCAGCTGCCTCATGTTTAGGGCCAGGGAATGCACTGCCCGACGGCGTTACAGATCATCGGCGCCTGCCGCTGCGGCAGGGGCGTGGGCTCACAGCCAATCGGACAGGCGGGCGAGACCCGAGCCGGCGGCGCCGGGTACTGCGTCGCCTGCGGCTGGACCGACGGCCGGTACAGCACCTGGACGGGGACGGCCAACCAGCCCGCGCCACTCGCTGGGTGGACGGTGTACGAAGGCACGTCGACCGGCTGCGTCGAGGGCCACGTGATGGACGGATGTGTCACGGTGGGTCCTTCGATCTGGACCCGGAGCGGCTGTGGAGACTGGAACGAGTATGACGACTCTCCCCTCCCATCGGCCGGCGCGGGCGCGGCCGAGGGCGCGGGTGACGGCGAGGGCGCTCCACCGCCCCGCCCGTGGCCCTTTCCACTGTGGCCTTTGCCGTTGGCGATCATCACCAGCGCCGGATCGGCCATGAGGGTATTGCCCACCACCACGCCTTGGGCGGAGGCCCCGATTGGGAACAGGCTGAGAAGCGCGAGCGGAATCCATCGTCGCATGGATGACTCTCCTTTACGGTTGATCATGGCTTGCCGTCCAAACAACCAAGCGGGACGACCTGAATTTGACCGGCGCCGGTCACAAACAAGAGGTGGCCTTTATCACACAGGGCGTAGGTAGGCGTCTCACCCGACATGATGACCCGGCTGCCTGGCGGCATCACCGGCGCGCTCCGACCCCCACAGCCGGCGAGGCCCGCGACCAGCGCGCCGATGAAGAGCACGTGCGTCCAATTCATGCTTCGCTCCTTCTCATCGGTCATTTGTCCGACGGGGGTTCAGGGGGTCCACATGGCGCACGCCGCCCCGCGCCCTCGTAGACCCCTTCCGGCACCTGACGGCGACGGAACGTGACATCGTCGCCCGTCCGCTCCACGTCCATTTCTTCCGCCGGTGGCTTGTGGAACCAGACCACGCGCAGATGGTTATGCGAGGTCCAATCCAGGGAGCAGCCCGTCGTGCCGAGCCAGAGCAGCACCGCGAGGGTCTTCACGGCGGGCGTCGCTCACCCCGGCGCTCGCTGGGCGGCTCCACAAATGCCGGTTGGCATTCCAGCCACGTAGCATCCCGATGCGGCGGACCACTCACCACACGGATGTGATTGCACACCAGCGTGCCGCCCCCTTGCAGGCGATAGAGCAGATTGCGCGCGACCACCTCGGGATCAGGGCAGTCCGTGCCGACCCGAATCTTGTGCTCAATGTCGAGTCCGCCGCAGCTCGTCACGAACAGCGCGAGCAGACCAACCCACAGACCACGCATTCATCACGGCGTGGTCGTCGCGGGGGCGCGAGCGCCGCAGTCGATGTCCACCTCCGTGTCACCGACGCCGGTCGGGAACCGATCCAGGTTCGCCTGGCGCTTCTTCAAGCAGTTGATTTCCACTCCGGGGCCGGTGGTACTGCCCGCGAAGTCTGAGTCATCATCGCTACTACAGCCGGTGATGTACGCCACGATGAGGACGAGACAGACCCAAAGCAGGATGTGGTGGATGACTTCGCGCTGTTGGTAGGCACGCATGGGGAACCTCCTTTGCGTCGTGGGGTGACGCGGTGGGAATTGCGGCTGTCATCGCATCGGCACGGGTGCCGACTCCTGCTGCTCGGGCGTGCTCTGCGAACTGAGGAAGATGCCGATGCGAAGGGCGGCATCCTGGGCCGACTTGCTGCCTTGCGGGGCCATCACGCCTTCGGTGAAGAGCCGGATTCCACGGGGACTACTGAGCAGACGCGCCATCAAGGCCGGCGTCAGAAGGACCGCGCCACCTGAGGTGATCCCCGCCACCTTGCCCATGGCGACCGCGCCACCCACCTGCACGATCTTCCAGAGCTGCTCGGACCCCATAAGCGCCTGGGCCGTGCCAGACGGGTTATCTCCCAAGGGGTGAACGCGCTCCTGGCGCTCCAGGACGGCTCGGAGTCGCGCGAGTCCGTCGGTCGCCTCCGCTCCGAGCAGCTCGCGGAGCGTCTCAGGATTTGTCTTCTTGAGCTGGGTCAGGAATCGTGACCGAGAGAACATCTCCTCTTTGCCGTGGCTTTTGGGCAGCATGGCGTGTTCCCACCAAGCTCGTCCAATCGGCCCCCAGGCCGCAGGGCCGAGTTTCTCCTTGATGCTGCGGATCTCGGAGGGCTGGAGGGTGCCGAGACTGGCGACGATGTCCTCTGGCACCTTCTTGGCATATTCCCGAAAGATCGCGGAGGCCTGGATCGGAGACACGACGTTCGCAGGCGCACGACCCGCCGCCTGATAGCCCTCGACGAGTCGCGCGAGATTCGTCGCCTTGTCGCCCAGGACGGCGCGGATCACTTCCGGCGGATACTGCGCGACCGCGCGCGCGAACTTCTCGTCCGAGAAGAGGTTCGTGGTCGGATCAACGGCCTCACGCATCAGGCGGTCCCCGAAGCGGCTGCGGACGAGTGCCCATGCTGTCGGGTCGAGCCGATCCATCTCGGCCTTGATCCCGAGCAGGCGCTCTGCCCCGCGCTTGTCGAAGAGCATGGCCTCGATCTTGGCGGGCTCCGTCTGATTGAGCAGGGTTCGGATGTCGGAGTCGGCCCCAAACGGCATCGCCACCCGCGTGCGGTAGAACTCGTTCGCGTCCCGGAGCTTCACGCCGAGATCCCCGGGCGCGGACTGCGTGAATGCCTCGACATCCTGGCGCACGGCATCACGCAGGAATCGCAACTGGCGCTTGACGTAGTCGTCCGTGGTGCTCCGGAGGAGCCCCCCGATCCGACTCTCGAGGGTCCGGGCCTGCTTGAACGTGACCGCTTCGGCGCGATCCAGTCCCAGAGCTTCGATGATCTCGCGCGGGAGACTCTGCAGCGAGGTGGCGACCCCGCCGAGATGCACGGTTGGCGCGCCGGTGCCCGCCACGTCTTCGGCAGCCCCGGCGGCCCGCGTGATCGTGGGTTTCGCGAGGCGACTCATCTGCGCCTCGTCCGCCAAGATCTCCTTCGCCCGCTCCCCGGTCTGGGTCATCCTCACGACGGGCGCGTCCCCGGCAAGACTCTCGATCTCGTCGTATCGCCGTGACGCCTCCGCCCGGGCGGCGTCTTCGGCTTGCTTGAGGACGGACTTCGCTTTCGTGGTGACAGTCTCCAGCGTCGTTGGTGGGCCAAACCCCGTGAGCGTCGCCGTCGCCTCGCCTTGGGCCGCCGCACTGGTCGCCGCCGTGCGCGCCGCCTGCCGCGACTCCTCAGCCACGTCCGCCATCCGCACCTCGCCCCCGGCCACATCGCGGATCGTCTGGCCCGCGGCGAGCGGACTACTCTGAGTTTGCGAGAT
>DATEWO010000468.1:0-6226 GCA_035257925.1 Propionibacteriaceae bacterium
CCGGCGGATGGTCGACACGGCCTACCAGCTCGGGTTGGAGCCGGTGATCACGTTGCACCACATCACCCACCCGGCTTGGTTCACCGCTGCTGGCGGCTGGCTGGTGGCGACGGCGGTCGAGGACTTCTGCCGCTACGTCGAGGCCCTGACACCGCTGTTGGCCGAGACCCGCATCGTGTGCACCATCAACGAGCCCAACATGGTCGCCGGTCTCGCCGCGCCCGCGGCCGCCTTCCAACCACTCGGCTTGCCCACCCCGGTTCCCGCGGTATCACAGGCCCTCCTGCTGGCACACCGCAAGGCCTGCGCGTTGGTCCGCGCGGCGGGAGCGGCGGCCGGTTGGTCGGTGGCGGCGCAGGCTCTGCAACCCGAACCGGGCGCGGAGGACGCCGCCGCACACTACGCCTGGCCCCGAGAGAACGTCTTCCTCGACACCGCCAAGGATGACGACTGGGTCGGGGTGCAGTCCTACACCCGGCTCCGCTATGGATCGCACGGCCTGATCCCGCCCGACGACGGCGTCGAGCGCACCATGGTCGACTGGGAGTTCTACCCGGCCGCTGTCGGCGACGCCATCCGCAATGCCGCCCGTTGGGCACCGGGGGTGCCGATATATGTCACCGAGAACGGCATTGCGACCGCCGACGACACCCGGCGAATCACCTATATCCGAGGCGCCCTGTCCACCCTCGATGCCTGTCTCGCCGAGCAGATCGACGTGCGCGGCTACTTTCACTTCTGCGCGCTTGACGGCTACGAATGGGGCAGCTACATCCCACGATTCGGATTGATCGGCTGGGACCCGTACACCTTCGCCCGACAACCAAAACCGTCGCTGGCCTGGTACGGCGAGCGCGCCCGCACAAGTCTCCGATAGGCACCACTCCGCCCGAGGAGGACGGCTTACGGTCTGGGTGCGACCCGTGTCAGAAGCGTGCCAGCCTGGCTTTATGGCTAGTGGAAATGAGACAGTGCTGGTTCCGCCGCGATACTCGCGCGTAGACCCGTGGGTAATCAGCTCGAGCACCGAGGCCGAGATTGCGTTCCTTGCGACCGCCTTCGAAGCCCAGGAGACACCGGGCTCGCGGATGCTGGGCCCCGATGGCCGCATCGGCCACGTTGAGGTCGAGCTCGGGGACGCTGTGATCATGTTGTTCGACGCGCAGCCCGAGTGGCCTCCTTTACCTGCGCATCTGCGGGTCTATGTCGCCGATACCCAGGAGACGTTCGATCGCGCTGTCGCAGCTGGTGCTCGAGCAGTCACGGATCCGACCGAGTTGCCCTTCGGGGAGCGTGTGGCACGGGTACGCGACCCACAGGGTCACCTCTGGTGGATACACCAGAGGCTGGAGGATGTCGCCGTTGCCGAGCTAGGCCGACGCCTCGCTGACCCATCGGCGCAACAAGCTATGACCTACGTCCAGCAGTCCTTGGCAAGTGAGCTTGGGCCGGCACGGTGACCTAGCCAAACGTTTCGGACACGCCTATTCCGGGCGAGGCAGGCCGTCGTCGCGATCTGGGTGAGCGTTAGTCTGCGAGCGTTCCAGCAATCGCTGGAATCGTTGCGCCGCTTCGTTGAGGACGAGCTCCCTTGGGATGTCAGCTGAGCGGCGTCGGACATGCGAGGCTGGTCCACATGGTGGCCTTCAGCGGACGCGTACGCCGATGGCGAGACGACAAGCCTGGGGGACTTGCGGTGGTCGACATACCCACAGACCTGGTAGCCGATCTGGGCGGCCGCCGGCAGATGCGAGTGACCGGCAACCTCAACGGAGCACCCTTCACCGGGAGCACGATGCTGGTTACAGGCGGCGGCCTGTGCGTCGGCGTCAGCAAGGCGGCACTAACGGCTGCCAACGCTGCGGTAGGCGACGAGGTCCAGCTGTCCATCACCGCCACGTCATCATGAATTGGGCCACCCGAGATGACCCGTGAGCTCTGCCTTCGGCACGCGAGTTCAGCGACGGCGAAGACGCGGATGACACTCAGCGACGGGCCCTACCCCGCTGGCCGCGACCACGCCGAGGCCGGGTGGAGCGCCGCCTTCGACAACCAAGCGGCGCTTGTCGCCGGATAAACCCCGACTGCATCGAGGGGAACCGTGATGACGGGTGATCGACCAGCGGCCACCGATGTCAACGCCGTCATCGACGCCCACGAACGATCGGGCTATCGACTCGCTGATCAACCTTCTCAACCCCAAGGTCACTGGTGTCACCGCGGCCCCCGATGTCGCCGACACCACCCGGCCGTTCCTGGAGCGGGCCAGCTCTCGGTCGCCACCTTGTCGGCTTCGTACCCGCCGGCCAGCCTTTACGGCGTGTTCGCGGCGACGTGCGCACCCAAGTGATCAGGTCAACGGGCCCGGGGAGCCTGGAATGCCGGATGGCACCGCTCCACCGCAACTCTGGGAGCCAGGGCGGGGAATGCCTGGCGAATCAACGCGTCGAGCTCGTTCGGCGACGCGATGGGAGACAGCACCTTGCGTCGCTGGCCCGTGTCGGTGATCGGCCGCGCCGTCATCTCTACGTCGCGCTCGGCGCCCCTCTTCACGCGCGGGGTCAGCTGAGGGTTGGCGCGCAGATTCGCGCACCAGGAGCGCTTGCCCGGGCGACCGCTGAGAAAGATCCGTCCGTCGGCGTGCCAGACCCGGATCTCGATGCGGCGGGTAGCGCCCGATTTGCGTCGTGCGTGGAAATGTCGACAACGGGATGCTCATCGATGGCCGCGTGGAGCTGAGTCCATGGCGGTGTCCTTCTGGGGCGCGATGAGCATGAGGCGCGCTCATGAGGCGGGTTGACACACGCTCCGTGTCTAAGTAGTCTCTTAATTAAGATGCCACTTAAGTACGATGACCGACCGGAGACCGACGAGCGCCTAAACGCGGTGTTCTCGGCGCTGGCCGACCCCACCCGACGTGCCATCCTGTCGCGTCTGCGCGAGGGCGAGGCGTCGGTGAAGACGCTCGCCGAGCCATTCGAGATGAGCCTGCCCGCGGTCTCCCAGCACCTGAAGGTGCTCGAGCGGGTCGGGCTGATCTCGCGGGGTCGCGAGGCGCAATGGCGCCCAGCGCGCCTCGATGCGTCGCCCATTAAAGAGGTGGCGCAGTGGGCGTACGGGTTCCGCGAGTACTGGCAGGAGACCTTCGAGCGGTTAGACGACCTGCTCAATGAAATGCAGAGCGAGGAGATGAAGAATGGGGGTGCCCGAGGTGACGACGGTGAATAGTCCACAGGTCGCGGTCCGCTCCGAGGACCAGCGCGAGATCGTGATCACCCGGAGCTTCAAGGCGCCTCGCGCGCTGGTGTTCGACTGCTGGACCAAGCCGGAGCTGTTCGCGCGCTGGTTCGTGCGGCCGGGCTGGACGGTGCCCGTCCTCGAGATGGATGTGCGGCCGGGCGGCACCTACCGCTACGTCATGCGCCAGGAGGACGGCAGCGAGTTCACGATGCAGGGCGAGTACCGCGAGGTGCTGCGACCCGAACGCCTCGTGAGCACGATCGCGTTCGTGGGCTTCGAGGAGGTGGGGTGGCGGCCCGAGGACGCGACGGTCTCAGTGATCGAGCTCGTCGAAGAGGGCGCGGGCACGCTGATGACGATGACGCAGACGTACCCCTCGCAGGAGGTGCGCGACCAGACGCTCAACTTCATGGAGACCCAGCCTGGCGCGAGCGGCGCGGACGGGTACGACCGGCTCGCGGAGATGGTCGAGGAGCGAGAGTCGGACAGCGAGGATGTGGAGGTCCGTCTGCTCCCAGCGCAGCCCATGATCAGCATTCGAGCAACCGTGAAGGTCGCCGACCTCGCGGCCACGATGGACGACCGGCTGTCGGCGCTGCGCGAGTACCTCGAGCGTCACGGCGTGCGGCCGGGGGGCGCGCCGTTCGTGCGCTACCACAAGTTCCCCGACATCGGGCCTGACACGGAGGGGGTTGGCGACCTCGAGACCGACGTGGAGGAGGGAGTCCCGGTCGCCGAGGCGCTGCCGGGCGAGGGACGCATCGCGTCGGGAGAGCTGCCGGGCGGCCCCGTCGTCACCACCGTATACACCGGGGTGGCGGAGGGCCTCGGTGCGGCGTATGCGCGCATTGGTGCCTGGCTGCAGGAGCACGGTGAGGAGCCGGCGGGCCCGGCCTGGGAGGTCTACTACTTCGTTGACCTCGACCGATTCGAGGGGCACGCGAGCCTGCCCGACCGCGCGACGTGGCGCCACCGCATCGTGCTGCCGATCAAGTAGGACCGCGCCCTCGAGGCTGACGGTCAGGTGGCCAGAAGCATCGACGACTGGCCGAGGGCAGACTTGGAAGGCGGGTTTGGGTGCAAGCCCTCGCGGGTTCGAATCCCACATCCTCCGCCGCCCCTAAACAGGGGCCTGACATAGGCACCAGCGCCCAGGCCGACGAGGAAATTCGCGGGTGCCCCTTCCCTGATGGCTGCCGCCATGCACTGGCTGCACCTCGGTGAGACCGGCGAACCACGCGATCGCCTGCGACCGGCTAGCGAGACGCCCCTTCGCAAGGCGACCGGCTCACTGAAGGGCCGCATGCCCCTGCCGATGAGGCTGACCTGTCTGCCGAGCAACCGCCGGCGTTTCTAGACGGTGACATCTGCCTTTTGGTCGATTGCTGATCGCGACCAGTCCAGATGCGATCATGAGCAGCGCTGCGAGCGAGAGCATGAGGCCAGCGAAGCTGATCGGCAGCTGGGCTGCCAGCGGACCGCAGGAGGCGCCGGCGAAGACTACCAATCCGTTGATCGCTAGCGCGCCGGCGCGAGATGAGCCACCGCGGCTGCCGACCAGCGCGATGATCGCGGGCACGATCGTGGCCACACCCAGTGCGAAGATCACGCTGGCGATGACTAGCGCCCACAGGGTGGTGACTGAAATGGCTTCCGCGGTGAGTCCTGCCGCGGCGATCAGGAACCCGACGACCGCGACTCGGGTGGCGCCGTAACGTCCGGCGAGCCAGCCGGCAACCGGGGCCAGCAACAGGGCCGGGAGTCCGGCGAGGCGCACCAACAGCACACCGGTGTCGTCGAGTCTGAACTGAGTTTGTAGGAGCGGACCCAGAGCCGCGTACATGCCAACAAAGCTCAAGATCACGGGGAAGGAAGCCGCGTTGACCAACGTGAGTTCCGGCCTCACCGCCAATGCTCCGAGCGCCCGATATTTCTGAGGTAGGCTGACTCGTTCCCCGGTCCGTGGCGGCTCGATCAAGATCATCCCCATGACCAGAGCCGCAATCATGCACGGCGGTGCCGCCAGGCCGAACACCCACCGCCAGCCAAGGGTCTCCGCCACCGCCTGCGCGTAGACCTGACCGAGAATGCCGGCGGATAGGAAGGCTGTCGACATTGCACCGATTCCGGCGGACCGCCAACGCGGCGGCAGCGCTTCGGCCACGTACGCCAGCGCCACCGGCCCGAAACTGGCCGCCACTAGTCCTTGCAGGGTTCGCAGCAGGGCTACTGCGGGCAGTGATGCCGCGGTAGCCAATCCTGCCGTGACGACAGCGAACACGGCGACGCCGGCGACCAAGATCAGCTTGCGGCCGTAGCGGTCGGACAGCGGCCCGAAGATCAGGAACCCCACCCCATAGGCCAGTGCGTAGCTGGTGCCCAGAGCGGCCGCTGCTGCAGAGCCGCCGCTCCCGAACCCCTCACCGATCACCGGAGCGAGTGGGATCGCGAGGTAGAGCTGAGCGAGCACCAGCAACGCGGAGCCGACCAGCACGCTCAGCGCGGCCAAGACCGGCGCCTGCTCGCTGCCGGGCCTTGCCAGATGCATCTGCTGCGATCCGATACCGGACACGCCGGTGACGTTACGCCGAGCGGGGTCCGGAGGAATCGGGTGTTTCCCTACGTCTGTGAGGCAGTTGTCCCGATGGATTCCAGCCAGGCTCCAAGCTCGGCCCGCGAGCGGATGTTGAGCTTGCGGTAGATCCGGGCCAGGTTGGCCTCGACGGTTTTGGGACTGATGAAAAGCTGAGCGGCGACCTCCCGGTTCGTGAGGCCTGAGGCGGTCAGTTGGGCGACTCGAATCTCGGAGACGGTCAACTCAGTCGATGAAGATGGCCGCAGGCCAACCCGGTCCAACTCGGCGCGAGCCCGTTGCGCCCACAACCGCGCCCCCACGTGGTCGAACAGTTCGAGTGCTTGCCGCAGTTGATCGGCGGCCCGGTGCTTGCTTCGGCGGCGCCGCTCGACTGCCCCGGCGACAAGGAAC
>DATEWO010000469.1:0-2361 GCA_035257925.1 Propionibacteriaceae bacterium
GGCCGCAACTGGACGATCGTAGCCGCGCTGCTGCTGCTGGTTCCATCGATCATGATCGCCATCGTGCTCAAGCCTGGTGTCTCGTTCAACACGTTGTTGATCGTGTCGCTCTTCGCAGGTGTCGGCGGCGGCAACTTCGCCTCCTCGATGACCAACATCAATGCCTTCTACCCAGCCCGGCTCAAAGGCTGGGCGTTGGGAGTCAACGCCGGCGGCGGCAACCTCGGTGTACCGGCCGTTCAGCTCGTCGGCCTGCTGGTGCTGGCGACTCTCGGCACCCAGCACCCTCGGGCGGTGGTTGCCATCTACATCCCCCTGATCATCCTGGCGACGATCGGTGCCGTGGTGAAGATGGACAACCTGAGCGTGAACAGCCATGCCAAAGGGGCGATTCGTGAGGTCAGCCGACATTCACAGACCTGGATCATGTCGTTGCTCTACATCGGGACTTTCGGCTCGTTCATCGGGTTCGGCTTCGCGTTCGGTCAAGTGCTGCTGGTGCAGTTCCCTGAGCAGTTCCCGCAGCCGGTGAAGGCTGCGGCGCTGACTTTCCTCGGTCCGTTGCTGGGCTCGCTGATCCGCCCGTTCGGCGGCGCTTTGGCTGATCGTTTCAAGGGTTCAGTGGTGACGTTCTTCAATTTCATTGCTATGGCGCTCGGCGCGCTGGTTGTGCTGGGGGCCTCTCAGCTCAACTCGCTGCCGCTGTTCATCGTTGGCTTCGTCCTGCTGTTCATCTTCAGCGGGATCGGCAACGGGTCGACGTACAAGATGATCCCGGCGATCTTCCATGCCAAGGCGCAGCTTGAGGTCGGCGCTGGGCTTGACTTGGCAGAGGCTGATCGTCGCGCGATCCGCCGGGCCGGAGCCTTGATCGGGTTGGCTGGGGCGATCGGCGCGTTAGGCGGCGTCATGGTCAATCTGGCCTTCCGGCAGTCCTTCCTGACGCTGAAGAACGGTGATGGCGCCTACATCGCTTTCATTGCCTTCTACGTTGTGTGCTGCCTGGTCACGTGGGTCTTCTTCATGCGACAGCGGCCCGGTCGGCTGCTCGGGGTCTAGTCGCCCGACTGACGTCGGTTGTACGCGTCGAGCGGGGTAGACACGGCGATGCGGCGTTTCCCGTCCGCAGCTGTGATCAGCTGGTAGGCGTTGTGCTCCAGGTCTGCTGGTGCGCCACTGCCATCGAAATTCTCCAAAACAAGTCGCCCCACCCAGATGCCGGGCACCTCAATGTCGGTCACGATGTCGCAAGCACGTACGCCTTGGATTCCGCGGCTGCGGTAGAAGTCCTGGCCTTGGGTGAAAAAGTCACGTGACTGCTGTGGGTCGGTGATGGCGAGACAGCCCATGGCGGTCACTGCGAGCGACGGGTAGTTGTACACGGCGGCGAGGCCCTCGATGTTCCCAGCGGTGAGGTAGCCGGTATAGCGGGCGAAGAAGTCCTCGATCGACTCAGTAGCTGTGGTGACGGATTCCATACCGTCGACGCTACGGTTCAACACCGCCGGGCCGGCGGCGGGAATCGGTGTAATTTTCGCCGCATGGTCCCTGAGACTGCGGCCGTTACGCACCTAGCGGCGGAGTCACGTGACAGCCACCTCACTATTCGACGGGTGGAAAGGCAGCAGCGGCTTGTCGAGCTTCTCGGTGCAGTCCAAGAGCCGGTGTCTAGTGCCGTGCTCGCACAGCAACTGGGAGTGGGCCTGCGCACCGTGGAACGAGATCTCGCCAGGTTGCGGGAATCGGGCGTGCCGATCGAGTCGGTGCCCGGTCCTCATGGCGGCAGCAAGTTGCCTCGGAACCCCGCACCGGATCCAGTGCGACTCAGCTTCGAGGAGATTGCAGCCCTGATCGCGAGTCTCGCAGCGCTTGGCCCGACGTCGACGCGCAGCTCGGATTCGGCCATGCGAGCCCTTGTGCAAGCAATCGCACCCGGAGCTGAGGAGCCAGGTGGGGAGAGTGGCACCGCCAATCCTTGATCATCTCTTGGGCTTCTCAGAAGGTTTGAACTTGACGTGTCGAGCTTTCGAAAGCTGTCAGAGTCCCCCTCTAATATGAACATATGTTCGATGAAGAGGCCGGTGGGCTGGATGCCGCGGCTACGTTGTCGCTGGTGGGGCAGGCGCACCGCCGGGTGATCGAACAGGAGTGCGCGTTGGTGGAGTTGGCGGCGCATTGGGCCGACCTGCACCATCCAGACAGCCAGGCACCGGTCGAAAGGATGCTCCCCGGTGCCGAACAGGGACGCCAACTCGGCGCGGACGGTACCCCGGAGGTATTGGAGTTTGCCGCCGCCGAACTCGGGGCTCAGATGCAAACCAGCACCGGATCCGCACGCGCCCTAATGGCTGATGCATTGGA
>DATEWO010000470.1:0-9294 GCA_035257925.1 Propionibacteriaceae bacterium
ATCGAGATGCCCGGTCGCACGGGTCTGGACGTGGCAGCCGAGATTCGGCGCCGAGGCCTACCGACCCGGGTGATCATCCTCACCACGTTCGCACGCTCTGGCTACCTGCGTCGCGCCTTGGACGCCGGAGTTGGCGGCTACTTGCTCAAGGACGCCCCTTCGGCCACCCTGGCCGACGCCATCCGCACCGTCCACAGCGGGGGGCGGGCGGTCGACCCTGTCCTCGCCGCCGACGCATGGGGCGAGCCGGACCCGCTCACCGAGCGGGAGCGTCAGGTGCTGCGCCTGGCTGGGGACGGGCTGGGCAACGCCGATATCTCGGCCAGTTTGCACCTGTCCGAGGGAACCGTGCGCAACTACCTGTCCGAGGCCATGCGCAAGCTGGGTGCACCCAACCGCACTGCCGCGGCCCGGCTGGCCCGTGAGCGCGGCTGGCTCTGAACCGCAGTGCGTCCGCCGAAGGCCAACGCCGAAAAGTTTGAGAAGGCCATCGGTCCGTACGAGCCGCCGACGAAAGTCGGCACCTTCCGTGGCCCTTGCACCAACCAGGGGTGGAAGACCGACTCGTCGAGATCCATCGCCCACCATCCTCGGTCGAATGAATCACGGCTGCGGAAGCGCGCCACAGCGCTCGGTGTCGAGGTGCTAAGCACTGAGGCTCTGCCGACGAGAGCACCCGGGTCTGTGTTTTCGGACGGTGCGCATGGCCCGTCATCATTGGGGGAAAGCGGAGATAAGCACGTTGTCGAGGGGTTCCAAGTCCTTGCCGTCGATCTCGCTGCCTGGTTGCACGTCTGTCAGGTAGACGATCACTGCTCGCGATTTCGGCAGCACGACGGTGAGTTGCCCGCCGAACCCAAGAGCGTAGTATCCAGCGGGCTTGGGCTTCCCGATGATCCACCAGAGTAGGCCGTACTCGTCGTCGGATGGGCCGCCAATTTTGGTTTCGTATGTCGCCGGTGAGGTGCACTGCTGGATCCACGCTGACGACACGATCTGCTCGCCGTTCCAGACTCCGTCGCGGCGGTAGAGCTCCCCGATCTTCATCATGTCCGGCGCAGTGAGCCGCAGACCGTATCCGCCCAGTTGGATGCCGTTGGGGTCGGTTCCCCAACCAAAGCCGGCCGTGACGAATTCAGTCGTGAGGAACGGATCGGGAAGTGCCTGGGAGAAGGCCGGGCTGGAAGAGATGCCCAGCGGATCGAAGAGTTTCTGCCGGGCGTAGTCGAGAACTGTCCGAGGACGGTCGCCGTCGGCCCGTTCTAGCGCAGCCGTGAGCACCGCGGCAACCAGGTGAGCACTGACATCGGAGTACCAGAAGACCGTGCCCGGTTCGAAATTCTGCCGTCGCTCGAGCAGCAGGTTGACGAAGCTACGGCCAGGCTTCGCGTACTCCTCCCAGACAAACCCGCCAGGAAACTGGTTGTTGAATCCAGCCGACATGGTCATCAGGTGGCGCAGAGTCACCTTGGCCGTGTCACCGCTCATGGCTTTGCGATGCTCTGGCAGCAGCTTGGCCAGCGGTTGGTCGATGTCGGCGATCAGACCGTCGGCGATCGCGATTCCGATCAGAATGGAGAGCACACTCTTGGTCACTGAGAACACGTGCCCGTGGTCGTCTTCGGTGAAGCCGTGCCGGTAGTGAGCAATTTTGGTCTCGCCGTCGACACTGACCAATACCGCCCGGACTTTGTCCAACGTTTCGGGGCCGGTGGTGATCGCCTTCTCGATCTCTGCCTCTAGCGCCACGTAATCGATCCCCGGTTGGCTGGCGGGCGTAGGCGTGGGCGTGGGCGAGGGCGTCGTCGCGGCGGGCGAACAGGCCACTGCCGCAACCAGCATGAAGGTTGTGGCCAGCAGCCATCGGAAGGTCCGCATACTCATCCGCGTCTCGCTCCCGTCGCCGGTGGGGGAGCCCAATACCTATGAAAGGAACGCGCCTCAAGCACGCGATCCACTACCTCGAAGTTGGTTGGAGAATACCGCCGCCCGCTGAATCACGAAGACCGATCCGAAATGCCCCGACGAGACTGCCGCCCACCCGTGCGCACTTGACAGAAGACCCGTACAGATCAGATGGGAGACGCACGTCAGATGGGAGATGCAAGACATCGACACGCCAACGAGGCGCGTCGTGTTCGCGGAACCTACTTCGTGGCTAACTATTGCGCTTCTTGCCAGATCCCTGGGCGTGGAAAGCCAGCGAGGCATCCATCCAATACTGCAAGTCCTCGTCCTTCTCAAGAGCTTCCTCGTCGATGGTGATCCAGCCTTCGCCCATCGAACGTCCTTTGCCCATTTCCGCCCGTTGAGCACCCGCCTTCTTCAGGTATTCGGCATCCTGCTCGGGCGCTACGCGCACAAGAAGGGCGCCGCCGCCGCTGGATACGCAGACGACCATCCGCTCGTCCACCATGAAGGCGAGGCCGCCGAACATCTTGACCTCGCGTACGTTGTCACGGTCGGACAAGACACTTCGGACTCGGTCTGCGATCTCAGCGCTGTAGGGCACGGTGACCCACCTCTCCTGGATGTAGGACTTTGCGGCAACACTGCCAACGTCGCCGCCAGTCTGGCGAGATTTGCTAGCGATAGTTCCTGTGACGTCAGCAGATTGATATTTGCCCTGTCCCAATGTGTCCCCGCATACCCACATCCAGCCATACCAACTTATCGCTAGCGGGACGCCGCTCGAGTAGTCCTGAGCACGAATCCTCGGGGACAGCCTGCGGTCCGCGGTGAAGCAAGAACAGGCGCCGACGCCCGGCCGCAAGCCGGGCTCTTGATTGAAAGAGAGGCAGAGGCCTGGGTCCTGACCTGCAAATGCGGCCCTACTGGCTTTGCGCCTGAGCGGGCCTGAGAGGATAAATTGTCGACCTACACGCGCGCACCCCACGAAGCCCTACGGAGAAGCCCTTGTCGTCCACCACTGCCCTGTCTCGCCGCATTCACAGTGCCCGTAACAGGCGCGTCCTCCTCAATCTAACCGTGGTTTCCGTCCTCGGACTCGTCCTCGCCCTTTCGGCTTGCGGGTCCTCTTCATCGAACTCAAGCGACACTCCAAGCAGCAGCCCCACGACCAGCTCGACGGGCTCCAATACCAAGGCCGACTGCTCCTCGCAGGCGATCCTGTCGGCCCTGCCGGGCGGTGGGGCCATGCAGGAGTTCACCTGCGCAAAGGTCGGCGACACCGAGTGGGCAGCTGCGCGTGTTAGCCCTGGCGACACTGTCTTTTTCTTGCAGTGGAACGGCACCAGATGGAACGCCGAGGACTCCGACAGCGTCTGCGGCACCGCATCGGCGGGCCTGCCCGAATCGCTACTGTCCTACTGCAAGGCGGCTCCGTCCTCGTCGCCGACCAGGCCGGTCACCGAGGCTTGCACGTCCGAGGCGATTCTTGCAGCGCTCCCGGCCGGCGCCACGATGCAGAAGTTCACCTGCGCCGACGTCAGTGGCAAGTTGTGGGCAGCAGCGCGTGTTAGCCCGGGCGACACTGTCTTCTTCTTGCAGTGGAACGGCACCAAATGGAACGCCCAGGAATCCGACAGCGTCTGCGGCACCGCATCCGCGGGCCTGCCCCAGTCGCTCCTGTCCTACTGCAAGGCGGCCCCGTCCTCGTCGCCGACGAGGCCGGTCACCGAGGCTTGCACGTCCGAGGCGATTCTTGCCGCGCTCCCGTCCGGCGCCACGATGCAGGAGTTCACTTGCGCCGACGTCGGTGGCAAGTTGTGGGCCGCTGCGCGTGTTAGCCCGGGCGACACTGTCTTTTTCTTGCAGTGGAACGGAACCAGATGGAATGCCGAGGACTCCCAGAGCATCTGCGGCACCGCATCGGCGGGCCTGCCCGAGTCGCTCCTGTCCTACTGCCGGTAGCCCTGGTGAGCCTTGCGCCGGTCAGCCGTGAAACGCGCGTCGGGCTCTCGTGCCGGTGCCCCCGCCTAGCCCGTTCTGACTACTCCCAGTCCCACGATCGCTGGCGGTACTGACGCGGGACGAAGGAGACCAGACATCCGCCGGGTAGAGGAGTCATCTTGAAATCGCTCGGCGACGTCAGGAGGTAATCCGGGTCGACTCGGCTCATCTCCTCAGGGGTCGGCAATTCCCGTAGCTCGCGTCGAGGTGGAGTCGGGGGCACAGGTGCCGGCGCCGGCTTGGTGGCGCTCGGAATCCGGGTCCTCACCGCCGCCCGGAGTGGTTCCCCATGCGGCACCACGGCACCGCACGCTGCGCACGTCCTGCCGCCGCGGTTTACCCCTTCACAGACAGGGCACCGCCAGATTGCGCTCATCCTGGAGGTGGATCCGGTCGTTTTCGGACGAGCTTTCCGACTAGACGACCCGTAAGGCGCGGCCCGGTAGTCGGCGGTGTGGTGCGAAGACCCTTACCCCGAAGTGCACCGGACGGCGGTGGTGCGACCTCTTCCTGCGTCACGGGTCGCATGGTCATCAGGGTGGCGTGCACGTGACCGATCGTGGGCCGTTGGACCGGCTCCGGCGCCAGCATGGCATCAATAAGGTCGGCGAGTTGGGTGGGGATTTCGCGGCGAGGGATGCGCAGCGTTTCGCGGTTCCTGACTGCCACCGCCGGTTCGTGATATCTGGCAACGTCGAAAGGGGGCGGCGCTCCGGTCAGGTATTCGGTATAAATCAAGCCAAGGGCGAAGATGTCGGAGGAAACCCCGAGTTCGCTCGTCGGAACCCCAGCCTCTTGAATGTAGCCGAGCAACTCGGGGGAGTAGTAGTTGATCGTGCCGACGATCTCTTCCGGCGGCGGCGGCCTACCAGCGATATAGGCGTTATCGAAGTCGATCAGCTTCGTGGTGTAACCCAGCTCGGTGCGCTTGATCAAGACATTGCTCGGCTTGAGGTCGCCATGGACGATCTTGAGATCATGAAGGATTTTCAGGCTGTGCGCCACGGTCTTCATCAAGACGAGCTGAGCACGTAAGCCAAGTGCCGCAATGTCGGCGCTACTCAGGCCCTCGGCGTCGACCTTCTCGGTCACTTTGTAGTACTTGGCACCCCAACGAAAGAAGTCCAGCGTCACGATGAGGTTTCCACCGTACGCGGACAGCGGTGCTAGTGCGCGTTGAACGCCTCGGTGATGTGCCTCGAACGTGGCACATCGGGCCCGCTTTTTCGCCTTGATCTTCTCGCTGCCGGGGGCGTGGTCTTCGGGATACGTCGGGCTCAAGAACTCCTTGATGAAGTACTGCCGCCCGCCCCGCTCGGCGAAAGTCCACTTGCTCAGACCAGCGCCGACGACCTTGAAGTCCTCGAGGATCCGGTAGCCGTTGATAACATCGCCGGCCTTCATGACGACGGTTCCTCCGTGCGTTCCAGCGGGGACTCCTCAATTGGGCTGCCCTCCTCGGCCGGTTCGGACTCTTCGTTGCCGACCGCGTCGCTAGGAACCGACGGTTCGCTGTCTGACGTCCCGACGGCATTGGAGCTGTCTTCGGCAGCGGCTGTCTCCTCCTGTTCCATCTCTTCACCGGCGATGGATTCGTCCTCCATCAGGGCCTCGGGTCGTAGATAACGCTCATACTCCGACTTGTACCGGTTCCATCTCTCGGTCATCTCATCGAGCTGGCGCGACTGCAGCGCCCGGAGTTCCTGCTCGGCCCGGGTGACAGCGTCACTCAGCTCATCGAGCGGCCCAATGAAGTCGGATGCAAGCTCGCCAACCCGTGGTGCAAACAGCTTCTGAAACTCCGTAAGATCCGCGCCCACCCCGAGCGTCGCCATGGCCGCATCGTCACCCGTGACGGCTGCAATCTCGGCCTGCAAGGCCGACGACCACGCATCGGTATTACGGGCCTCCAGCAAGTGGCTCAGCACCAAATACTCAAAGTGCATTGGCGTACGTACATATCCGAAGCAGCCATCGGTGGCGCACACCACCAGAAACGGGGACCGCAGCTCCACGCGACGGTAATTGATGTGGAATTCGGTGTCAGCAGACAGCGCATTGCTGACCACGGAATCCCGACGGAGGTTGGCCAGAGCGTCGCCAGGGTCGCGTAGGTCGTCAGTGCTGAGCTGGCGCGCCCCCTGGGACTCGAAAACGTACGCTCGCGAGTCGCCCGCCCAGAAGACATGAGCGGCCCAGCTCGGACCGCCCGGCTGGGTGCGCTGCAGTGCCACGAGCGCCATAGTGGTGGGAAGCGCACGTATCAGGCGGGAGCGCAAGCTGCTGGGCGCCGGGTTGAGCTCTTGCAGCCGCTGCTTCAGCGCCTGCTGAACCGCATGCTGAAGGTTCCTGGCGGCCGCCTTGCCGTTGAGGTGCCAGTCAGGCTCAAGCAGGTCCAGCATCCGCTGTTCGACGACGTCCCGAGCGATACGTGAGGCCAGGTATGCCCCGGTCCGCCGCCCCTCCGGCGTCTCGTACACGGTGCCACCCGCTCCACCCATGCCATCAAAAACGCCCAGTAGCCCCAGATCGGGCCCATCCCGCAAGATCGGGTCAGAGTCCTCCCCCTGATCTGGGATCTTGCCGAGATTGAACGCGAAGGAGATGGTCGGTCCCAGCGCTGCCAACGAATCCGGACTCGGCCAGGCACGCGGCCTTTCATTCACACTGAGTTGCCGATCGAGTCGATGATCGTTCCATAATCGACCTCGGAGAGGCCACCGCCTGCCTGGGAGGGATGGTGAACCACGTTCTCCCAGACACCCGAGATGTCACTCCATCCCGGCCCGTCAGGGGCGAACAGGATGAGTCGCTTGGAACTGGAGCCCATGCGGCCCTGCTCGTCCTCCCAGGCGTCAGTCAGAGCGCTGAAGTCGAGAGGCACGCGTGAGGCGATGTCGGGAGGCAGGACCGAAGGATCGAGCGGTTGAGCGGGCTGGTCGGTCCACACGACGATCACCTGCCGACGGCGATCGCCGGTCGTCGTCCAGGGGGAGTCGATCGCGAGGGCCACCGCCTCTAGACCGGACTCCGGAGCGTCGCCACCACCTTCAGCTACCAGACCATTGACGAACGCGGAGAAGTCAGCCCGTTCATCGGGCAGAGTGAAGAATGGCGACTCGTCCAGGGCGGCCGCACCGTCGGCCGCAAAGTCGCGGAAGCCGATGACTCGCACCCGAAGCTGATCAACGTTCTTGCCCTTGGCGGTCAGATTCGACTGAACGTCATCGTAGAAACGAAGGGCGTTCGACTTCACCTGATCGATGATCGGCGTCATGCTTCCCGTCGCATCGATGCAGAACACGATGTCGACGGCATAAGTTAGCCCTCTAGGCGCCGCCAAGCTCGACTGATCTACCGCGGGGGATGTGTCTGAAACCGGTGGGCTGGATGCCGTGGCCTCTGACGGTGCACCCTCCTCCATCACGGGCCAATCGGTGCTGGGGGCGCTGCTCGCCGGAGGCTCTGTGGGAGCGGTCTCGGGCGGTGGGGGCGCCGCTGGCGCGGGATTCGGGTTTTCGCTCATACATCCTCCAAGGGCGTGAGTCCAAACAGAAGCCGCGACGGTGCCGCCGCGGATGACTAAATTTACCCCTGCCTCCTACGCATCAAACGCGCCGTTGCGGCCGCCGGTGAGACGGAAGCGTAAACCCAGCCATTGTGGCGAGGGCACGAAGACCTTTTCTGACTTGCCCCAAAGATCGGCGTAGCTGGGTAGTGATTCGACCGTGCGTGGGCGCCATAGCAGTGGCCATCCGGCCCTCGCGTGGACAGCGCGCCGCTTGGAGGAATACAGAATGCCGTGCCCGCCGGCCCAGTCGGACTGCCGTACGTTGTGCTGCCCACGCACCCGTGTGCGGGCGTCAACGCGGGTGCGGTGGTAGGAAGGTGAGGTGGCGATGAGCTTCGGACTCGACATAGCGCAGCACCGGGTCAGCTTCGACGAAGTGATCCACCGAGCCAGGCTGGGCGAGCGGCTGGGATTCACCGGCGTTTGGGGGTTTGACCATTTCAAACCCATGTACGGTCAAGGGCCCGGTGAGTGCTTCGAAGGCATGACCACGCTGGCCGCCTTGGCAGGTGTCACCTCGACCGTGCGGCTGGGATTGCTGGTGACCGGCGTGACTTACCGGCATCCGTCGGTGTTGGCCTGCCAAGCGATAACCGTCGACCACGCCAGCCACGGCCGGCTCGACCTAGCCCTCGGGGCAGCTTGGGCGCAGGAGGAACACGACGAGCTGGGCATCGAGTTCCCACCCACCGGTCAACGGTTCGACCTGCTCGAGGACACGCTGGAGATGGTGACCCGGCTGTTCACCGGTGAGCAGGTCTCCTACCAGGGACGGCGGTTTTCGCTGCGGAACGCCCAGATGCGGCCAGTGCCGCTTCAGTCACCGCGACCACCCATCTGGATCGGCGGCCGCGGACCGAAGCGGACGCTGCCCCTCGTGGCCCGATATGCCGACATGTGGCACACCCACCTTGACGCCGACTATCCCGAACTGTCGCGGCGCGTCGACGACCTGGCTCGGAAGGAAAGCCGCGATCCGGCCGACATCGGACGAGCGGGCTCACTCTCGCTTTCCGAGCCGTGGCCCGAGGTGCGCGCTGCCATTGAGCGCAACCTCGATCGAGGGATCGGCTATCTCGTCTGCAGCTGGCCGAGTGAGGGAGCCGATCGGGTGGCCGAGTTCACCGAGACGCTGGCGCCGGACTACCGCTCCTGAGCGAGGGAGCCCAACGCCGCTCGTCGCCGGCATCGGCGTCGCGTCGCGAACACGAATGCCGCGTGCACCGGTGCGCCTCGGAGCTCGATCGGTTCGCAGCAGGTCCTCCCTGACAAAGTGGGCGAGGCCTTCAGTGGCTGGCGTTGACCAATCGCACTAGATCGACGCCGATCTGTGCGGACATCAGTGTCTGGCGCCGAGCCCCATTTGGTGCACGTCGCAGCGAGCGTCTGCTAAGAACGAGGCGGTGCGCCGGGTGCAACGTGCAGTACTAACCGTCGACGCTCAAGCAAACGCCAATCCACCTCGCCTGACCGCCGAGACAAACTCAGCGTGTTGGATTCATCTAGGCGAGGTAGCCCCCGTCAACGGGAAGGGCGGCGCCGAGGACGAAGCTGGCGCCGGGACTGCACAGCCACAGCACGGCGGCGGCGATCTCTTCGGGACGACCGAGCCGCCCGATCGGCATCGCGGCCACTGAGCCGGCCTCGTCGAGCGCACCCGTGGTGATCATCTCGGTCACCATCGGGGTTTCGATGGTGCCGGGGAGGACGGCGTTGACCCGGATCCCGTGGGGGCCGAACTCTCGCGCGGCGCTCCTGGTGAGGCCGAGGATGGCGTGCTTGGAGCCGTGGTAGGCAGCGCGGCCGGGTCC
>DATEWO010000471.1:0-8298 GCA_035257925.1 Propionibacteriaceae bacterium
TCGTCTACTCAGGCGTCTTTATGGTCGCGATCGGCCAGCTCCTCGGAGTGATTCGCCTGCTCAGCAACGACGGCAACCTTGCGGTTTTCGGGGCAGACCAGGTAGACGCTCAGGCAATGTTGGGCATCACTGCCTTCAACGATATTTGGTACGTCAGCCAGTTCTTGTTCGGCCTTCACCTACTCCTCATCGGCTACCTGGCCTACCGATCCCACTACATCCCCCGGCTGTTGGGTGTCCTGCTTGTCATTTCTGGCCTCGGATATGCCACCGACAGCATGGGTGCTGTGCTCTCCCTCGGCTCATGGACCGCCATCAGCTCGTTCACCTTCCTCGGCGAGTTCCTGCTGGCGCTCTGGCTGGTGATCCGTGCGCGCAGCATCGATGTCCGTACATCAGGAGGCCACGAAAAAGAGTTGATCAATGTCGCACGATGAAGTCCATCCCTGAGTGAGCCCGCTCAGACCCGTAAGCAAGAAGCCCCGGCCACCCGCCGGGGCTTCTGCGTCAGGCACAGCCAAATCAATGGTCGGGCCGGATGTTCTGGTTGAGGTGGAAGAGGTTGTCCGGGTCGTATCGGCGTTTGAGCGCGGCGAGCCGGGCGAGCTTGCCGGCCGGATACGCTCGGCGCACGCCGGACTCGCCTTCGTCGCCGAGCACGTTGACGTAGACACCGCTGGCGAACGGCTCGAGCGCCGCCCCGTACTGGCGAGCCGCCGTGATGCGCTGGTCGTCTTCGGCAGGGTCGGTCCAGGCAGCGGAGGCGACGAACTCCACCAGGATGTTGCGGTGGCTGAACGCGCTGTCGTCGTCTGATCTCGCGGCGATCGCTCCGCCATAACCCTGGAACGAGCCGTTCGGCAATCGCGCCGGGTCCATCTCCGGGTCGGCTAGCCCACGGGACAGGAACCCATCGATCGCTTCGTCGGAGAGTTCCGGGAGGTAGTGGCCCTTGAAGTAGCGCCGCCGCAACCCCGGACGGTGCCACTCGTCGTCGATGGTCTGGAGCCGCAGGTAGGACAGCTCTTCCACCCGCTCGGCCAGCGGCGTGCCGAGACTGGCCACCCGAGGCACCAGACGCCTGGCCTCATCGGTTTCGCCCACCCAGACAAAACCCAAGCTGGCCACTGTGCGGTTGCGTAGCTGCACCGGCACGTCTGGCGAATCGGCCATCGTGCCGACCCACGCGGTGGGCGTGGCTTGTGCTGGTACGCCGTTGCCCAGCAGGTCACGCCAGCGGCGCATCGCCGACGGCGCCCCGGCCAGATCGAACGTGTGGTCGATGAGCATCGCGGAGGTGCCGACCTCGTGAAGACGGAATTCGAACTCGGTGACGACGCCGAAGTTGCCACCGCCGCCGCGCAGCCCCCAGAACAAGTCCTCATGCTGCAACTCGGTGACCCGTAGTGTGGCACCGTCAGCGGTGACCACCTCATACGAGAGGACGTTGTCGCAGGCGAGGCCGAACCGCCTCGCCAGCCAGCCCATCCCGCCGCCGAGGGTCAACCCGCCTACGCCGGTGTGGGAAACGTTGCCTGCCGTGGTCGCCAAGCCGAACTGCTGCGCAGCCCGGTCCAAATCTCCCAGCAGCGCACCACCCTGCACCCAGGCCCGGCGGGTCTCCGGATCCACTCGAACCGCGCGCAGCCCCGACAGATCAATCAACAACCCACCGTCCGGCACGGAGATACCCAACACGCTGTGCCCGCCGCAGCGGACACCAACCTCCAGGTTGTGGCTTCGTGAGAAGTCGATTGCCGCCGCCACGTCGGCGCTGCTCACGCAGCGCACCACTACTGCTGGGCGGCGGTCCACCATCGCATTCCACAGCGCACGGGCCGAGTCGTAGCCATCCTCGCCGGGCAGCATCACCTGGCCGTCGACGCTGTGTCGCAGACGGCCAACATCAACCTGACCTGGGCTGATCATCTGAACTCGGTCATCACCATTCGTGTCGTGCGGGAGTATAAGAGAGCGCCATTTCCGCCTTCTCGACATTATCCAAACCCTGCGAGCTTCGAACACATCGCTTGATCGTTGCGCCGTGATCAGTCCGGAAATCCGAATGGGGCTCCACGCCGGCGCCAGCGCTGCATTCCAATGGCACCTTCACCGCCCTCATTCGAGGCGTCCTCCATGCGAGCTGGCCGCGGCAGTCTCGATTACGCTGACGCCGTGGAGCGGGTCCGGTGGGGAATCATCGGCGTCGGGGATGTGACTGAACGCAAGAGTGGGCCGGGTTTTCAGCAGGCTGAACGATCCGAATTAGTCGCCGTAATGCGCCGAAATGGCGAGCTCGCCGCTGACTACGCCCGACGACACGAGGTCCCGCGTTGGTATGACGATGCCAACAAGCTCATCAACGATCGGAAGTCGATGCCGTCTACGTTGCAACGCCACCTGACTCGCATAGGGACTATGTGGTGCGCGTCGCGCAGGCAGGCAAGCCCGTCTATGTGGAGAAGCCGATGGCTCGCACCGCCCTGGAGTGTGAGGAGATGATTTCGGCGTGCGACGAGGCGGGGGTCGGTTTGTTCGTGGCCTACTACCGTCGCGCCTTGCCGCGTTTTGTCACGGTCAAAGAACTATTGGATAGTGGCCGGATCGGTCAGCCGCGGTTGGTCAGCATTCGCAACGAGGGCCCCGCGCCAGTGGGTGAGGCTGACCGAGGGTGGAGGGTAGATCCCCTGATCTCAGGTGGTGGCCACTTCGTCGACCTCGGCTCACACACCCTCGACTTGCTGGACTGGCTACTTGGTCCGGTGACCCATACGGTCGGAATCGCTACCAACCGCGGTGCACACTACCCAGCCGAAGACCTGGTCACCGGTGTCTTCAGCTTTCGTTTCCGCTGTAGAAGGTGTCGGTGTCTGGAACTACGACTCGTTCCAACACGAAGATCAGGTTGAGATCACCGGAACAGCGGGAGCGCTTCGCTTCTCCTGCTTCGCCGACGAGCCCCTGCAGCTGCGCACTGCTCGCGGAGTAGAACAGATCGAAGCGCCGTATCCCGATACCGTTCAACTGCCCCTTATCCAGACCGTGGTCAACGCTCTGACCGGGCATGGCGAGTCACCCAGCAACGGGCGGAGTGCTGTCAGAACGGCCCGCGTTGTCGACGCGCTGCTATCGGACTATAGGGATAGTCACGGAATCAACTACTCTCCAGCGAAGCCGCGTCAAGCAAGCCCGGCTGAGCCAAGCAGGTCTCGCCCTTGAACGGGGTCAATCAGAAACGTCCGCCAGATCCGCGGGCCGACCGCCATCAGGCAGCAGGCGCAGCGACTGGCTCGTTGGACTCAACCTTGCTCGCCACCGCCCGGCTGACGCGCATGCCGGCCATCACCGCGGTCCCGAAGAGCAGGAGGGCGTTGATGCCGTGCAGCCACCCCAGCCCGGCAACCGAGTGGGAGAAGAGACCTAGCGCCACCTGCAGCACCGTCACCCCGAACACGATCAGTGCCCACTTGATGCCACCCGGCACCTTGGCAAAGAAGGAGCTGATCAAAAAGAGCAGCGAAATAGCCGGGAGGACGAAAATGCCAGCCTGGGCGTGCCACGAAAATCCGGTGTAACCGCCGAGCGCAGGAGTGAGTTCCGTGGACTGATCGAGGCTGCCGCCACCCTCAATCCACTTGATGAGGCCGAACATCCCGTACGAGATGGATGCAGCCTGTAACGCCACGCCAGCTGCGACGAGAAACGCGAGAACCCGATAGACCTGCTTCATTCATGTCCTCTCAACAAATGCGGTTGCCTGTAGTCCACGATGACTGACGAAAGAGACTCGTAGCCAGATTCTCACATGCGATGGTTACGACATCGCCAACATTGGCCAGGTCGCAAAAACCCCACTGTGTGTCGCAAAGATTGGCCTCGACCTGGGACTGCACCTGACGTGAAGTGCTGAACCCTTCGTCACCTGGAGGCGGACCGGCCAGCGGGGGCACGCCGCAAGCGGAGTCTCCACCGCGCCTAAGACTCAGTCGTCTGGGTCGATTTGTGACCTTCGATTCGTGCACGGTGGCAGGCTCCACTCATGGGGCAACGAGAGCTTGGACGCTTCGCCGGTGCTGGAGTGATAGTCACTGGTGGAGGGCACGGTATTGGCCGGGCCTGCGCCGCCCGGTTGGCCGAGGAAGGCGCCCACATCGTGGTGGCCGACCTTGATCACACGGCAGCCCATCAGGTGGCTTCGGGTCTTGCTCAGAGTGACCGCCGCCATCGGGCTGTCTGGCTTGACGTAACCGATGTGTCCTCAGTCCAGCGAGCCTTCACCAATGCGATATCCGGGCTCGGCGGAATCGACGTCTTGATCAACGTGGCGGGCGGCGACACATCCCACGGCACATTCGAGGAGACGACCGACGAGGTGTGGGTCTCGATGATCGAGCTCAACCTTCTCGGTGTGGTCCGATGCTGTCGGGCAGCGATTCCCTACCTGCGGCGTAGCGCCAAGAGTCCCGCAATCGTCAACGTCAGTTCGATCAACGCCCTCGCCGCTTTCGGCAGCGAACCCTACTCGTCTGCGAAAGCAGGAATCAGTGCGCTCACGATCAACCTTGCGGCCAGGCTGGCTGACGACGGCATCCGGGTGAACACTGTCGCTCCAGCCACCATCAGGACCCGGAACTGGGAGGGACAAGAGGGCGGAGCCGATCGCTTCCGCCATCTCTACCCGCTCGGACGCGTCGGGGAACCCGAGGATGTTGCCGCCGCGGTCGCCTTCCTTGCTTCCAGCGATGCCGCCTGGATCACCGGACACACGCTCCCCGTTGACGGCGGACTCATGACAGGTGCTCGACCTGAATGGTGGGCCGCTGGGCCGACATAACCTCCGCATGCCCGAATGACGCCAGGCCGTTGGTGCGCGAGGATGGTGCCTCAATGTACGGATGTGGACTGGACGACGCCACCGGAACCGGAAAGGCCAGTGATGAAGGCGTTCATACGGGAGAGGTATGGGCCGCCTGCGACGCTTCGGATGGCGGAGGTCGAGATGCCTGCGCCAGACGGCAGTGAAGTCTTGGTGAGAGTGCTTGGATTATCCGTCAATCCGGCGGACTGGCATTCGATGCGTGGCAAGCCCCTTTTCTCGCGCGCCACTCTCGGGTTACTCCGGCCAAAACATCGGATCCTCGGCGTGGACATTGCCGGAAAGGTGGAGGCGGTCGGCAGCAGTGTTACTCAGTTCAAGCCTGGCGACGAAATCTATGCCAATCTCCTGGAGCACGGGTACGGCGGGTTTGCCGAATATGTCTGTGTGCCCGGTGAAGTCAGCTCCCTGAAGCCGGCGAATCTGTCGTTCGAGGAAGCGGCTGCAGTTCCGATGGCGGCGGTAACCGCACTTCAAGGCCTTCAACACCACGGAAAGATCGAGTCCGAACAGAAGCTCCTGATCAATGGCGCGTCCGGCGGTGTCGGCACCTTTGCGGTCCAGATTGCCAAGTCATATGGGCCTGAGGTGACTGGCGTGACCAGCACCCGGAACCTCGACCTCGTAGGTGCGTTGGGAGCAGATCGCGTCATCGACTACACCAAGGCAGACTTCCTGGGTGACGGACAGCGCTATGACCTCATCCTCGATACCATCGGGAACCGGTCGGTGGCCGATATCAAAGGTGCGCTTGCGGACGGCGGCAAGGCCGCCGTTGTCGGGTTCACGAGCGTCCCGAAGCTGATCGGTGTTTCGCTGCGTGGTCGGCCGGATATCGCCATGGTGTCGGCGCACCCAGCCACCAAGGATCTAGAAGTCCTTTCGGAGCTGATTCAGGCTGGCAAGGTGCGCCCGCAGATTGACCGGCGCTATCCGTTCGCCGAAATCCCCGCAGCAATCGCCTACCTGGAACAAGGTCATGCCCGGGGCAAGGTCGTCGTGGGCATGACGTAACTCTTAAATCGGAAAACAGACAATAATAACCTGCACCAGCGGCGGTCGTCAGAATCATAAAGCTAGCAGATCGAAATATTGGAAAGACTAGAAACAGGCCCAAATATCACTGTTGATTGCCATACAGTACCAGCAGGTTCTGGTAGTCAATTTGATCCGGATCAAAAACATCATCATAGGTGTCTTCATTCATAAGTACGTCTTCTGTCTCCCTGTGTGCAAGCCCGACAGCGTGACCCATCTCATGAATGACAACATTTGTCTTGGCGCCACCAGCAAGCGAGCTGGAATAGTCTATATGGCCTCCAACGGTAAAGCCTCGAGACTCAACTGCATCGAAGTTACCATCGCCGTCCAGAGTACTTTCAGGAGCAACACTTACCGTTACGCAGTTCCTGTTTCGCTCGCAGGTCTGAACCAGCTTAGTATTCAGACATGGGCTGCGGTTCCAGGCCGCAACTCCTTTTTGCATTTCGGCGATCCAATCAGATGTCACATTCTTGGTCTCAAAGGTAATGACGACTTTGGCAGCCCCATTTCGTTCCCATGGCACTTGATGATCACCCGGATCCTGGTCCTGCAATGCCGCTCCTGCCGGTGCAACACAGGCACCGGCAGGCGCATCGGGCTGCTTCGGGGTCTTCCCGGCTGAGCACGACGCCAGCGTTGCCAGCGTCGCAACAAGGACCAGGGCCAATCGCCACGCCCGGTAGATCATGCGCCGACCCTACGCGTCGTAGCCCGCCCAACAGCTGGCCTCGTGAAAGCGGACTCGGCCAGAGAAACGGGTTGCGCCGGCGGAGGTCGGGGGACACATTGACCAGGTGAACGAGACCGAAATCCATGCCCCTTGGAGAACGCACGGCTTCGTGATCCTGCCGGGATACCTTTCAGACACCGAGCTGGCCCCGGCGGTGAGCAAACTCGACATGGTCTTCCCGAGTGCAGACGGATTCCGCCAGCAGCTCCTCTAACCGCCATCGGTCAGCTCAACCGCCCAGGTCACCCATAGGCTCAGACCTCATGGATCCGGTGGACGCGCTGAAGCGAATCGCGTTCCTGTTGGAGCGATCACAGGCGCCGACGTATCGCGTCGCTGCATTCCGTCGCGCCGCCGAGACAATTTCCGCGCTCGAAGTCGGCGAATTGGAACGCATGGCCACCAATAAGCGGCTTCGCTCCCTGAATGGAATCGGTGAAGCGACCGAGGCCGTGATCTTGGAAGCGCTGGCGGGAGAAGTCCCTGGATACCTCGCGAAGTTGGAAGCGGAGCCACACCCGTTTGCTGTTGCCGGCGATGCTCTTCGCAGAGCGTTGCGAGGTGACTGTCACACGCACTCGCTCTGGTCCGACGGCGGCAGTCCCATCATCGAGATGGCGTACGCTGCGCGTTCGCTGGGCCACGAGTACATCGTCATGAGCGATCACTCCCCAAACCTCACTATTGCCAACGGCCTCTCGACGGAGCGCCTTACGCGACAACTCGAAGAGATCGAGGGCGTCAACAGCCAACTTGCCGCTGAAGCTGAGGCCGGAGCGCCACCATTTCGTGTTCTCAGCGGCATCGAGGTTGACATCAACGAGAATGGAACTCTTGATCAGACTCCAGACGTGCTCCTGGCACTCGACATCGTCGTCGCGAGCGTGCACTCCAAACTGCGTTCACCCGGCGATGTAATGACCAAGCGCATGCTCGCGGCAATCGAAGACCCGAACATGGACATCCTTGGACATTGCACCGGCCGTATCGTCGTCGGTCGTGGACGTCCGCAGTCCGAGTTCGATCATGAATCAGTCTTCGCCGCGTGCAGAGACAACGACGTCGCCGTCGAGATCAACTCCCGACCGGAGCGCAAAGACCCCCCGCGCAATCTGCTCAAGCTGGCCGTCGATATCGGCTGCCGTTTCTCAATCGACACCGATGCACACGCACCGGGTCAGCTCGAGTGGCAGTACATCGGCTGCGACCGCGCCGCCGAGTGTGGTGTCACCGAAGACCGCGTGATCAATACCAGTTCGGCCGCGATGTTGTTGAGCTGGAGCGCGTCGCGCCGTTAGGCCTGATTTGGCCCCAAACACTTTCGCCGAGAGCTTCGCCGCCAGGAGCACACCCAGAGGTCAGGTCGAGCGACGAGCAAACATCAGGTACGCAATAGGCCCGACAGGCTGTACGACGCAAACCAAAACCCATAGAGCCTTGGGACCGCGCACTTGCGCACGCGGACGCCGGGCCAAGTCCGCCAGGGCCACGGTAGTCAATACCACCTCAGTCGCCGTGCCGACGAGGATGGCCGCTCGTTGACCTCCGCTGAAGTCACTCCACCGCTTTTTGGTAGCCACGGAATGTCACGCTACTCCGAACGGCTCAACGTCTCCGATTGGACAGGCCGCTGTCGGCTGTCCAGCGC
>DATEWO010000472.1:0-2531 GCA_035257925.1 Propionibacteriaceae bacterium
TCGCCGTCGCCCGCCGGTACAGCCGCGATCCCAGTACCAAACCGAGCGTCGAGCTCGCCCTCGTCGTGACGGCGTGCTCGGGCATTCGCCTACCGTAGTCGTCGACACCTCGCTGCTGGCTCCCGTGCCATCCATGGCCTCCAGTTGGCGCGGCTTCTGTGAGTCTGTTACGACGGCGTCCCCTTCTCTCGCCAGTGCTGGCTGGTGTCCAAAGTCGCGATGGTGCTGCGGCGCGAGACCGTGGCGGGATAATGGGCGCCAGAGGGCCGCAACTAGCCCTTTGGGCAAGCATCCAAGGAGGAACGCCATGAGCGCTAGCCAACCGATTGATCCGAACTTGGCCCCCATAGGAGTCGGCAAGGAGAACTCTCCCGATCCGGAGGATCCCGATGCCGCGCCCATCGTCGATCTCGGCGAGTCGGGCATTGAGCCTGATCCCGCTTACAAGGACGACGTTCCCGTTGGGACGGAAGACGCTGAAGAGGACGCGCGGCGCGCGGGCGGTAGCCGGTAAACCGGGTACGCCATTACCAGGCAAGCAGCTCATCGAAGCGGCCGGTCAGCCCTACACCATCGTTCGCGCCACGCACTCCTTCGAGGTCCTCAGAGCTATCGCCGACTCCGCCACCGACGGTCGGTGCCGCGTGACAATCAAGGTATGGAGGTGACGCTCGGGGACGCGGCGGTTGAAGCGCTGTTCTAGCTGTTTGCACTCTGTCGAGGTTATTTCCCCTAGTGGTGGCCCCGTGGTGACTGGTTGCACGACATAGTTTGCACCTGTCTCGGGACATAGTTGACACCTCTTATCTGGAGGTGCGCCGTGGCCCGCGCTCAGTTGATCATCACTGCCGTCGTTGTTGAAGGCCGGTCCAAAAGCGAGGTGGCCCGTGACTACGGGTTTTCCCGGTACTGGGTGCAGCAGCTTGTGCAGCGGTACGAACGGGAAGGCCCGATTGCGTTCCAGCCGCGGTGCCGGCGGCCGCATTCCAGCCCGCACGCGGTTGACGCTGACACCGAGGAGATGATCATTTGGCTGCGCAAGGAGCTGTCCAAGCAAGGCCTGGACGCCGGCGCGGAAACCATCGCCGCGCACCTGGCCCGCTGCGAGCCGGCGGAATCGGGCCGGCCGGTGCCGGCGGTCTCCACGATCTGGCGGATGTTGACTCGGCGGGGCTTCGTCAGTCCGCAACCACAGAAGCGGCCGCGATCGTCGTGGCGCACGTTTTGCGGTTTACCTGACCGAACCAGGTCGGCGCCATGAGTCGACGCTTGTCGGCGAACAAGTTCGCCCACCAGTTGCACAACCTTTTGACCCGACCTGCAACGCCTGCGTTCTGGCCGTCTGGGAGGGTATCCGCCGCACCCACGGTGCTCCACCGGAGCAGGCGGCACCGTTGATGCCGCGCGCAGGGTGTTCGTTGCGCGGGCGGCGTCGACGTAGCCGGCCTCGATGTCGGAGAGAGGGGTAAATCTTGAGGAGAGCGATGGCGTCGGTGTCTGCTCGATCGAGGCCCGTCATGTGCTCAACCCCGCCGCTTGATCATCGTTTGCGCCGGCGAAGCTGTTGGGTGTGCGCGGGATGTAGGCGACTTGGGCTGCACCAGGTGGCACAGTGGGGCGGGTCTGCGGACACGCGTCGGATCTATGGTTTGACACGGTAGGTGCTCTTTCGGTAACTTGCTTTTCTGCAACCGATCTCAGCAACCGATCTCAGTGGGGAGCTAATGGCCACTGGCCCACGCGATCTGCATGCGCGCTGCGTACGTTTTGACTCGCTGCCCCAGCCGTCGCACAGAGACGCTGATGACCGGGCTCCTGGTGCTGTCGTTGGCTCTAATGAGTGTCCGTTGGTCCGGCACAGCCAAGCCTTGCGGGCCAGCGAGCTCGCCGATGGGGTACGTCGCCGCAGTGGTTCGCGGACATGAACAAGGCCAAGACGATCATCCTCGGCGCCTCGCACTGGCATATGCCCCTGTGCGCAGACCGGATAGCTGAGCAGCACGACGTGGTGGGGGTCAGCGACCCCGACCCGTCGCGCACGAAGCACCTTGCGGATCTCTGGGGCGCGCCTCTCTACCAATCCTGGGAGGAAGTGCTCGCGGCCCACGGGGACGCCGAGCTGGCGTATGTCTTCGTCCCGCACGATGTGATGCGCGAGGTCTGCCTCGCTCTGGTCGCTCGGTGCATCCCGCTCGTCGTGGAGAAGCCGGCCGGGGTGTCGTTGCAGGAGCTGGTCGACGTCCGGGCGGCCGCGGACGCTGCCGGGGTACCGATCGCCGTGCCTCTCGTGCAGCGGGGAGGTCCGACCGACCGCTGGCTGGCGAGGGCCGGCCGCTCGGTGTACGAGAGCGTCCAGTTCATCGCGGGCCCGCCCGACCGCTACCTCGTCAACGGCAGTCCGTGGATGGTCGACGTCAAGCGCGCCGGCGGCGGGTGCATGGTCAACCTCGCTCCGCACTTCGTGGATCTCTTCCTCCGCTCGGCCGGTGCGGAGGAAGTAGCGGTCACGGCAGCCCTATCGTCGATGCTGC
>DATEWO010000473.1:0-3006 GCA_035257925.1 Propionibacteriaceae bacterium
CCGCCAGCGCCGGGTGGCCCGGTGCGCGACAGCGCGCACCGCGCGGATCAGCAGCAGCGCCGCGACCCCGCCCAGGACCGGGGACAGCGCGAGCGCGATCAGGATCCCGAACACGCCGACGGGCCGCCAGTCCTCGATCCCGCCCCAGTTGATCGCGTGCACGCCGCCCTCCACGACGGCGGCGCCGACCAGCCCGCCGACAAGGGCATGCCCAGAGCTCGACGGCAGGCCAAGCCGCCAGGTCACCAGGTTCCAGGTCACCGCCGCGGCCAGGCCGGCGCCAATCACCTCAACCGTCACCTCCGGCGGGACGGTGACAATGCCACCGATCGTGTCGGCGACGGCTGCGCCGAGGAACAACGGGCCGAGCAGGTTGAACACCGACGCGAGCAGGATCGCCTGCAGCGGCGTCGCGGCCCGCGTAGCGACCAGCGTGGCGATCGCGTTGGACGCGTCGTGGAGCCCGTTCGTGACCGCAAACCCGATCGCGAGCAGCACCGCGACCACGAGCTGGGCATCCATGGACTGGACTATAAGGTCCGCCGTCACGCGCATCCGGTCGGTGCCCGAAGCGCACCTCCGGGAGCAGCCGGTCGAGCCACCTCGGCAGCCACCAGGCGGCCCGGCCGGTGAGCCGCAGCAGGATCGGCACCAGCATCAGCCGCACGAGCAGCACCGCGATGCCGAGGATGATCACATCTCCTTCGGCGGCAGCGGGCCCGGACAGGGCGAACGTGAAGAACACGGCAACCATCACGGCGCCGGCGGCGAAGATCACGCGGCCGGAGCGGGCCAGGCCGCCGACCATCGCCTCACGCGGGTCGTGGCCGCGGTCCCAGTACTCCTTCCCGGGATGCACCCGCACGGTGACCGACCTGGCCCACCGGATGATCTATTTGCCACAGCCCGAAGCCGGCCAACATGACTCGCGTGCCCTCGCGGTGCAAGCACTCGGGCACGTCGTGCTCGATCACCAGGTGCCTCGGGAGTACGTGGCGTTCTTGGAGCAGCGAGTCGAGATCAACTACTTCGCTGCCGCGTTACTCATCCCAGAACGGGGCGCGCTGACCCTCCTGCGTAAGGCCAAGACTGCCAAAAGACATCGCTATCTAAGATCTACGCGACGCATATGCGGTGTCGTACGAAACTGCGGCACATCGGTTCACCAACCTCGCCATGCGTCGCTTGGACGTCCCAGTGCACTTCATGCGTATCGCATCCACCGGCGTGATCTACAAGGCCTACGAGAACGACGGCGTGCACTTTCCAACCGATGCCGCCGGCGCCATCGAGGGACAGCGGGTCTGCCGCTACTGGACGGCGCGTGCAGTCTTCGACCGGCCCGATGTGTCGTCGGCGTACCAGAAGTACACCGAAACCACATCGGGTACGTATTGGTGCACCGCTGTGGTCGACCGGACTCCGGCGGGACTGTTCTCGGTGAGGGTCGGAGTGCCTTACACCCAGGTGAAGTGGATGCGCGGACGTGAGACTGGGGAGCGCTCCACGTCCAGGTGCTCAGATCCCGCATGTTGTTCAGTCCCGCCCGCGGACCTGGCCATCCGTTGGGACGGACTGGTGTGGCCCAGCGCCCGGGTGCATTCACACCTGCTGGCCGCCATGCCGCCTAGAGTGTTTCCTGGCGTCGACGACACGGAAGTGCTGAAGTTCCTGGAGCGACACGGCGGAGCCTGAGGCCCCCGGAAGGGACCCCGGCCGCAGTCGTCATTGCATTCGGCGGGGACCGGTGTCGAGTCTTGCGCTTGGCGCGGCGACCCGAACGGTTGCGTCCAACACGCTGATCCCATCGACCGCGACGAGCACCGGGTTGAGTTCCAGCTCGGCCACCTCAGGCAGGCTGTCGGCCAGGTGGGCAACCCGCAGCAGCAGTTCTTCGAGTGCCGCCACATCGACCGATACGCTGCCGCGGTAACCGAACAGCATTGGGGCGGCGCGCACGCCCCGGATCAGCTCCTTTGCGTCGGTGTCAGTCAGCGGAAGGACTCGGAAGGACTGGTCGCCGAGGAGATCCGTCGCCACCCCGCCAACCCCGAAGGACATCAGAGCGCCGAATGAAGCGTCTTCGGCGGTGCGAACCACGGTGGGGACGCCGATCGGGGCCATTGCCTGTACGGCGAGCTCGGCTGAGGCGACATCGAGATGCGCCGCCATCGCCTCGTAGGCCGTCCGCAGCTCATCCTCGTTGCTGATGTCGAGACGGACCGTGCCAAGTTCGGGCCGGTGGCGCAGCGGTTCGGCGGTAGCCTTCAAAGCGACGGGATAGCCAACCTCGGCCGCCCCCGCAACCGCCTCGACCAGCGACGTGACGACCACGGTAGGCCATACCTGGACGCCGTAGGCGGCTAACAGCCTGGCCGCCTCGTCGGCGGGCAGCAACCCACCCTCCGGTCCGGCCCGCAGAGCGTCGTCAACGATCGCCCGGGCGGCGTTCTGGTCGATATCGGCCATCCTCGGCATGTCGCCCTCGGGCCGGCGGCGCCACTCGGCGTACGCCGCAACGCGAGCCAGAGCCGCGACCGCAACCTCGGGGGACGGGAACGACGGGACACCGCCGCGTCGAAGCACCTCGCCCAGATCCCCCAGGCCAGGGGCCAAGGGTTCGTAGCGGTCACCAGACACGAAGCTGGCGAGGGCGGGGAAGTTGGCCACTACGGGCTTGGCGGTATCTGGCCTCAAAGCCAAGAGGACATCGGCGACCGCGGAGGCGGGCTCGCGAAGAGGCGGCACGAAGATCGTGACCACGGCGTCGACGGCTGGGTCCGAGAGCACGGCGGCGAGTGCACGGTGGAAGTCCAGGGGGCTGGTCTCGGCGCTCAGCAGAAGCGGGTTATCGGCGGGCACCTCCCCGGCGAGGGCCTGCAACGACTCGAGCGTCGACGCCGAAAGCCGCGCGATCTTCAGGCCGTTGGTGACCGAGGCGTCGGCGGCGAGCCGGCCCAGCACAGCCGAGTTGGCGACGACGGCAATGCGGCGGCCTGCGGGCAG
>DATEWO010000474.1:0-14548 GCA_035257925.1 Propionibacteriaceae bacterium
CCGCCGCTGGTGTGCATGATGTAGTGCCAGTCGATCATGAGGGCCATGTCGACCTGGAGCGGTGGGATGCGGCGGTGGGTGCCACCGGCACCGCTGCGGCGTGCATCCAGGTGGCCAACCATGAGGTTGGCACGCTGCAGCCCTACGCCGAGGCCACGGAGATCTGCCAGCGTCTGGGAGTGCCGCTGGTGCTGGATGCCACGGCCGCGCTCGGCCGTATCGATCTCAGCAGCACCGCCGGCTGGTCGGTGCTGACGGGCTCGGCTGGCGCGTTTGGCGGTCCAGCGTCGGTCGGCATTCTGGTGATCAAGAAAAGTGCCCGTTGGCGAGCGCCCTACCCCACCGACGATTACCAAGGCGGCCGCTGGCCCGGCGTGCCTGATGTGCCCGCGATCTATGCGGCAGCAGTTGCGCTGGACTGCTGGCTGCGGGACGGTCCGACAGTCGCGAAACGCCAGCACGACCTGGTCGACCAGCTGCGCGCGGGAATCGTGGCACAAGTGCCGGATGTCGACGTGGCCGGCGATCCGGTACACCGGGTGCCGCACCTTCTGACGTTCTCGGCGCTTTATGTTGACGGCGAGACGCTGACCCTTGAGCTGGACAAGGCCGGTCTTGCGGTCGCGAGTGGGTCCGCCTGCAGTGCCAGCAGCGAACATCCCTCGCATGTACTGGCGGCTATGGGAGCTCTGACCCATGGCAACGTACGCATCGGGCTCACCTGGACGACTGCCGCTGCGGAGATCAGCCGGTTTCTGACCGAACTACCCCCGATCGTCGCAAGGATCCGTGCCACAGTGAGCGCGTCGTGAACGAGGCTGCGTCACCTTTTCAGGGACTGTCGCTGGACTGCCGCGGGATGAAGTGCCCGCGGCCCATCATCGAAGTGGGGCGTCGTATCGGTGAGGTCAGCGTGGGTGCGGTCCTGGAACTGCTCGCGGACGACCCCGCCGCCGGACCCGACCTGGCCGCTTGGTGCCGGATGCGTGGCCAAACACTCCTCGCCTCAGATCCTCCGCGTTTCCTGGTGCGGCGGGAGTCCTGACGCGGACGAACTCCCTGCCCGCGGGCAGGGAGTTCGTAAGTTCAGATCAGTGGAAGCTGTCGCCGCAGGCGCACGAGCCGGTGGCGTTGGGGTTGTCGATGGTGAAGCCCTGCTTCTCGATCGTGTCGACGAAGTCAATGGTCGCGCCCATCAGGTACGGCGCGCTCATCCGGTCGGTGACGACGCCGACTCCGCCGAAGACCTTGACGATGTCGCCGTCGAAGCTGCGCTCATCGAAGAACAACTGGTAGCGCAGACCAGAGCAACCACCTGGCTGCACAGCAACCCGAAGTGCAAGGTCTTCGCGACCTTCACCCTCCAGAAGAGCCTTGACCTTGGCTGCTGCCTCGTCGGTCAAGATGATGCCGTCTGCTGCCGCAACGGAGCTGTCGAAGGTCTGTTCGGTTGCCGTCATGGATGTCATTCTAAGGGGGCTCGCTGACCCGTCCAAGTTGTAGCAACGTGTGCCGCGTCACCAACTCCAGGATTTGGCAACTCGTCGAGCGGTTGCGGCGAGCTCCTCTTCGCTGATCTCCGGCTGCGCGTGGTCGGCCAGGGATTCGTGCACCGCATACGCCGCCTCGATCCCCATGGTCCGCATTTCTCGGGACCCGATAAGCACTTCGCCGGCAATGACGATGCAAGGCGAGAGAGCGGCTGCAGCCGCCTCGGCCATCGCAGCGACAACGCCTCCGCCGCGGCTCGCGAAATCGAAGGTCGAGCATCCCGTGACTACCAGGTCCACGCCGCGCAGCGCCTGCTGACCGGCGGCCGAGACAAGTGTGAGAGCAGGGCCGGTGCTCAGCTGCCCGCCCAGTGCGAGCACCGCGAACCCCAGGCCACCGCAGGCTCCCGCCCCTGGAGCCGCTGCATGCGGTGGCGAGACTTGCCGGGCAAAGGCTTCCAGGGTGGCATCGGTTCGGAGCATCAGCTCGGGATCCGCGTCCGCTTCCCGACCAGCACGAGACGTGATGCCGCGCAGGCCCAGCAATGACTGGCTGAGCTGTGCAGCGGGCACCACACCGACCAACTCGGTCTCATCCAGGAGCGTCCGGACACCTGCAAGGTTCACCTCGCTGATTCCGTCGAGCCCAGCGACACCTCGATCGAGGGGCCGATCCGCGGTAGCGCCCAGCGCCGCGAGCAAGCCGGCGCCGGCGTCATGGACCCACAGGCCCGCCAGATCGACAATGAGCCGGCGCACTGGCCCGTTGCGGAGGGTATCCGCAATGGCGTCGCCGATCGCTCGCGATGACTGCTGGTACGGGATGCCCTGACCACCTTGCGGTCCGAGGACCTGCACGACGCCCGCGTCGGCTCCATGCCCAGTCGTCACCATGACGCCATTGGTCTCCCGAGATGAGGTCGTGAAGCCGGCGAGTTCTGCGTATGCAGCGGCAAAGCCGGCCCCAGCCTCTCCGATGGGGAGCACCGACACCTCGGCACCCGGTAACCAGCCAGAGGCAATAACCTCACCGGCCCGCCGCGAGGAGAGTGCGCCGATGACGTCGCTTGCGATCACGATCCGCACGGTCGATTCTGTCCCTTCGTGGCCGGGCCCGGCGCGCCCGGTCTGAAAAACCTGGGTTCGACGGGTTCGCACGCTGTCGTGAAATCGGGGGCGACGCGGCAATGAGTACATTTGTTGCGTGACGAGTTCCCCCACGTCCGCGCCTGTCAGCTCTGGGACACCGCTGTCGCTGTTCGTCCTCGGGCGGCAATCCGACCCGAGATCGGAGCGTGGTGTCGAGTGTCCGGGCGACCTGCCGCCGGCGTCCGACCCAACCCTGGTGGAGCGGGCCAGGCGAGCCAAGGCGGCCCTGAGTGACCGGCTGTTCGTCCTCGGTCACCACTACCAGCGGGACGAGGTCATCCAGTTTGCCGACGTCACTGGCGACTCCTTCAAGCTGGCCCGAGAAGCAGCAGCCCGCCCGAACGCCGAATTCATCGTGTTCTGCGGCGTCCACTTCATGGCCGAGTCGGCCGACATCCTGACAGCGCCTGAGCAGAAGGTGATCTTGCCTGACCTGGCTGCCGGATGCTCGATGGCTGACATGGCCCGGCTAGCCCAGGTCGAGGATGCCTGGGATGTACTGGCCGACGCAGGAGTCGCGCACCTCACCGTGCCGGTGACCTATATGAACTCCTCGGCCGACATCAAGGCCTTTTGCGGCAAGCATGACGGTGTGGTCTGCACCTCCTCCAATGCCAAATCTGTGCTCCAGTGGGCTCTGCGCCGCGGCGAGAAGGTGCTTTTCCTCCCCGATCAGCATCTTGGCCGCAATACGGCAGTACTGCAGATGGGCATGAGCCTGGACGACTGCGTGGTCTATGACCCGCATCAGTACAACGGCGGCCTAACCGTCGACGAAGTGCGAGCAGCCACGATGATCTTGTGGAAGGGGCACTGCTCGGTGCATGGACGGTTCACCGAACAAGCCGTCGACGACGTACGCGCACGGATCCCTGGTGTGAATCTATTGGTACACCCCGAGTGTCAACACGAGGTCGTGCTGAAGGCCGACTTCATCGGATCCACCGAGTTCATCATCAAGACCATCCAGCAGGCCGAGCCTGGGTCGAAGTGGGCAATCGGCACCGAGCTCAACCTGGTCAAACGCCTTGCTCATGATCATCCTGATCTTGAGATCGCCTTCCTCGAGCAGCACGTCTGCTACTGCGCCACCATGAACCGGATCGACCTGCCGCACCTGGTCTGGGCCTTGGAGAACTTGGCCCAAGGGCATGTCGTCAACCAGATCACCGTCGACCCCGAGACCGAGCACTACGCCAAAGTTGCGCTGCAGCGGATGCTTGACCTACCTGGCGAGACCGCCCGCGACTGACCCGCAGCAGCGCCCCGAGTGTGGATATCAGCTCAGCGGACCAACCACCGCTACGAGCGCTGCTGACCCTGCTTTGGGATGTCGGTCACGATGTTCTCAGCATCACCATTGATCCGTGTCGTCAGGAGTAGCCGTGCCGACGATCGACGTGCAAGGCACTCCCGTGCACTACCAGCGCACGGGCACCGGGTCGGCCGTGGTCCTGCTACACGGCGGCGGCCTCGATGACGCTCAGCTCAGTTGGGGCCCACTCACCCCTCTGCTCGTCGGGCGGGCCATGGTGATCGCTCCTGACCTGCCGGGCTTTGGTGACTCGCCGCTCGGTGCCACCCCACCGACCGTCGCGGGATACGCCAGCTGGCTCGCCGCGTTTCTGGACGCAGTCGGATTGCCCCGCTGCGTGCTGGGCGGACTCTCGCTCGGCGGCGCGGTCGCGATTCGCACCGCCCTCGACGCCCCAGACCGCGTCTCTGGCGTACTCGGCTGCGCGCCGTACGGGATCGACCCACGCGTACCGAGCGGACGCCTCGGCTGGCTCGCCGTTCACAGCCCCGGCATTGCCGCTCTGAGCTGGTGGGCCATGAGGCATAGCCGTCGTGCGGTTGTTGCGTCGCTGCGCACGGTGATGCGGAGTCCGGTTGACGACCAGCTGCTCGAGGAAGTGTTGCCGCTGCTTCGCAGACCAGAAGCCGGCGTGGCTTGGCGAGCCTTCCAGCGCGACGAGGTGCGCTGGTCGGGACCGCACACGGTCTTCGGCGCCGACCTGGCCGAGCTGGCCTGCCCCGTGCTGCTCCTGAGCGGCGAACACGACCTCGTCGACCCTGGCGCCGTCCGCAATGCAGCAGCCACAATCCCACAAGGTGCCTTCGCGCTTATCTCCGACGCCGGCCATTGGCTTCCCAGGGACGCCCCCGAGGCCGTCGCCGATCAGCTGCTCGAGCTCATCTCCGCAGCAGAGCCGCCACGCCCTAGTTGACAACGCGCCAAGAATGAAAGGGAGACCCACGATGTCGTTGGGCGGCGCTACTGCAATCCTGATTACCGTGAATGGGCCAAAGCACCTCTCTCGCAAGCACCGCAAGCAAGCACTCCCGCCCTACCACGACAATCTCGAAACGGAGAAAATCGCCGTTCAGCGGCCATGATCGCAACACGACGCACTGGTAATCACAGTATTCAAGCCAATGAGTTTCAGTTCCTGCGAAGGTCTGATCCACCATGACCGAGTTCACGACTTTGCTTAGTGATCTAGTCCTGGTCGAGTCTCCGCGGTGGCATGACGATCGCCTCGTTTTCTCCGATTGGGGTGCTGGCGAGGTGATTGCTGTGGACCTCGACGGCAGGCACGAGGTGATCAGCCGTATCGATGCGATTCCGTTCTGCCTCGATCGGTTGCCGGACGGCCGTTTGCTCGTTGTTGCCAACCACCAATTGCTGGTCCGCGAACCCGATGGGACATTGAGCACCCACGCCGAACTGGAAGCCGTTTCTACCAAGCCGTGGAACGACATCGTGACCGATGGCCGGGGCAACACGTACCTGAACAACATCGGCTTCGATTTCCCCGAAGGTGAATTCGCTCCAGGTCTCATCGCACTGGTCGGCCCCGACGGCTCAGCTCGGCAAGTTGCCGAGGGCCTGTCGTTCCCCAATGGAATGGCCATCACGCCCGACAATTCGACGTTGATCGTGGCGGAGTCTTACGGGGGCGTACTGACCGCGTACGACATTGCACCGGATGGCGGTCTTTCCAAGCCTCGCGTGTGGGCAGAGCTCGATGGCGCCGCTCCCGACGGCATCTGCATCGATGCCGAGGGCGCGGTCTGGTTCGCAGAGGTACCGGGTTGCCGCTGCGTGCGGGTACGCGAGGGCGGCGAGGTGTTGCAAACCATGAGCTCCGAACTCGGCTGCTTCGCCTGCACGCTGGGAGGCCCGGACGGAACGACGCTCTTCGTGACTGCGGCTGCCTGGCCGGACGCGATGACGCCTGGCTCGCGGACAGGCCAGATTCTGACGACGGAGGTCTCAGCTCCCGGAGCGGGCTGGCCAGCTTAGAGCCGCGAGCGTCGGAAATCGCGCGCCGCCGTGCTGAGGACGAGGGAGACGAGGCGTTCTTCCTCGGCGAGGGAGGAAGAAGTAGGCGGCTTCCAAGCGCGATGCGCGAGCGGCTCCAGAAATGGGCGCACCGCTCAGCCGGGGATAAGCCCCTCTTCGGACTCGCTCAGCAGCTGCCGCATCTCCTCCAGCGTCGAGTCGGCATCTGGCAAGATCAAATCCGAGTCCTCAAGGGAGTCATCCGGCAACTGGGTTCCCGTCGTCCGGATCCGGTCCAGCAGCGTATGCAGCGCCTTCGTCAACTGATCTTGGTCGCCGGCTGTGACCGCCTGCTCAACGGCGTCATCAAAGGCGTTGAGCCCTTGTACGGCCTCGTCCGTCAGGTGCCACTGACCTTCATTCAGGATGCGAATGATCATCGCAGGTCACCCTGCGGCTGGGCCGGCGGCGCCTCCTGATCTTGCACTGGAGGGGCCTGGTATTCCTGCGGTGTCTGCGCATCCAGGCTTGGTGGCTGCGCTGCCTGACTTGGTTGCTGCTGCGCTCCGGAAGGAGGTTGTTGCCCCTCGATCGCCTGCGGCGCCGCCGCAGGACCGGCGCCCAGCGACGCCTTCATCCGGGCGAGTTCGTTCTCCACGTCGGAGGTGGAGGCCAGCTGTTCCAGCTCGAGTGTGATGTCGTCCTTGGCCGTCCCTGTGGGATCGTCCAAAGCACCACTGGCCAGCAGCTCATCGATGGCACCGGCACGGGCTTGCATCTGAGCTGTTTTGTCCTCGGCTCGCTGAATCGCGAGGCCGACATCGCCCATCTCCTCACTGATCCCAGAGAACGCCTCATTGATCCGGGTCTGCGCCTCGGCAGCGGAGTAGGTGGCCTTGATTGTCTCCTTCTTGGTCCGGAACGCGTCCACCTTGGCCTGCAGCCGTTGGCTGGCCCGGGTCAGCTTCTCCTCCTCGCCCTGCAGCTGAGCGTGCTGAACTTGGAGGTCGCTCAGCTGTTGCTGAAGGCCGGACCGTCGTGTCAGGGCTTCGCGCGCGAGATCCTCTCGGCCGACCTCGAGCGCCTTCTGAGCCTGGTTGGTCAGCTTGTCAGCCTGGGTGTTCAGCTGATTGGCCTGAAGCTCGATCCGCTTCCGGCTGGTCGCCACATCGGCTACGCCGCGGCGGACTTTCTGCAACAGCTCGAGCTGGCGCTGGTATGAGTAGTCGAGGGTTTGGCGCGGATCTTCGAGTTTGTCCAAGGCCTTGTCGGTCTTGGCACGGAAGATCATCGAGATCCGCTGAAAAATGCCGCTCATGAGGTGTCAGCTGGTCCTTCCAGACTCCGGTTCCGCGGCCGGGGCCGCTCACAGGCTTCCACCGTATCTCTGCAGAGAAACCGAGCACAGCGAGGGAGGAGAGTAGTTTCGTCTTTGGGGTGATCCCCTGAGAGAATCCAGGGCCAGATCAACCCAACCCTGCCGTGCAGCAGTGTTACCACAAGTAGTTGAGAGGGACCCGTGGCACTCTTTCGCCGCAACAACGAGGCCGTTACGCCGGAGCCGGCGCCGACGACGGTCGATCCTGGCCCGGCTGGTAAGAAAGACCGTCCGACGCCGACCCGCAAGGAAGCCGAAGCAGCGCGACGGCAGCGCTTGACCACCACGCTCAGCAAGAAGGAAGCTCGGGCCGCCGCCAGCCGGCAGTCGCGGGCACAGCGCATGAAGGCGATCAGTGCCCGAGAAGCCGTTCCCGAGAAGGTGTTGATGCGTGACTACATTGACTCCCGCTTCAACCTGGGCGAGTTCCTGCTGCCCTCAGTTGTCGTGATCTTGGCCGTAACCATCCTTGGAAGCTACTGGCCCGAGGTGACCTTGATCAGCACCCTGGCGATGTACCTCTTCATCTTTGGCGTCTTCGTTGACGGCTATCTGATGTGGCGCCGCTTCAAGAAGGTGCTAGCGGCTCGGCTGCCCAATGCTTCACCGAAGGGGCTGCTGCTCTACGGGATGACGCGCAGCACGCAGATCAGGAGGTTCCGGTCACCCCCGCCGCGGATCAAGCGCGGTGAGGCGTACTAAGGAAGTAGGACGACCGACCTTGCGAAGGCGCACGAGGTGATCCGATGAGCTGGCGCTGGGTGCCCGACCGCAGACCCGTCTCCAGCCGCTCCGACCCGGACCTGCCCTCCATCGGTCGCACTTTCCAAACCCAAGGCGAGGCGGAGACCTGGCTGGGCGAGTTCTATCCGAGCTTGCTCCGCGCCGGCGTCCGGACGGTAAGCCTCTATGAGGCCGACCGGCTGGTATACGGGCCGATGTCTCTGGAGCCGGACATCTAGTTTGAGCTGTCGCGCAGTCGCGCTGTGTTTGATTGCTCGCTCTACTCGCTGCAATGTACGCAACCGGGCGCCCGTTAAGGTCAGTTGGTGCCGACCCCTGACTACATCGCTGCCATCCGGCAGGTGTACGGACCGGGCAGGTTGCTGCTGCCGGGCGTATCCGCGGTCGTGATTCGAACTGACCTGGAGCCGGACCGAGTTCATCTGCTGTTGACACGACGCACTGATACCGGGCGATGGAGCTTGCCAGCCGGCATTGTGGAACCCTCCGAGCAACCAGCTGCCACGACTCTGCGTGAGTTGTTGGAGGAGACTCGAGTCACAGCCAGGGTCGAGCGGCTCGCCCTACTCACCACAGATCCAGACGTGGTCTATCCGAATGGTGACACCTGCCAGTTCGTCTCGATGTGCTTTCGTTGCCGCTACGTCTCTGGTGAGGCGCAGGTGGGCGATGAGGAGTCCACCGAGGTTGCTTGGTTCCCCGCGGACGAACTGCCGGAGGAGCTCAGCGCCATCCAAAGACGCCGCATCCGCTGCGCCTTGGAGGATCGAGACGACTGCGTCTTCGACGTTTGATCTTGCACTGCTCGCGCATCGCGCTGTGTTTTGATTGCTCGCTCCGCTCGCTGCGAATCCGCCGCCGTTGTCGTCGTCGCTCGCAGTGCGGAGACAGGACCTAGGCTTCGCGTACGCCGGGAGTCACAAAAGGCGGTTTCGTGATCATGAAAGGCTCCTGCCGGCTCCTGATGTCCACCGTCACCACGTCATCGTCAGTAACGCCTGCTTCGAGCAACGCCAGGGCGATGCCGGTCTTGAGGGTGGGAGAAAAGGTGCCCGAGGTCACGGTGCCGACCTCGCGGCCGTCGGGGAGGCGTACCAGCATTCCCGGTCGCGGAATGCCTCGCCCGACAGCCCGCAAACCACGCAGCAGGCGTTTCGGACCCGCCTGCTTCTCCGCTCGGAGTGCGTCAGCTCCAAGGAAAGTTTCCTTCTTCCACCCCACCGCCCAGCCGAGCCGTGCCTGTACCGGCGTGATGGACGGTGAGAGGTCTTGGCCGTGCAGCGGGTAGCCCATCTCGGTTCGCAGCGTGTCCCGTGCCCCGAGCCCAGCAGGTTGCAGCCCGTATGGCTCACCAGCCGCGAGCACTGCGTCCCACACGGCTTCGGCGGCACTGGCCGGGACAACCAGTTCGTACCCACGCTCCCCGGTGTAACCGGTGCGGCAGACGGTCATTGGTGTTCCCTGGTAGTCAGCGCCTGTGAATGTCATGTAGTCATGGCCAACCGGAAAGCCGGCGGCCGACAGCACCTCGTCGGACAATGTGCCCTGTACAGCCAGCACGGCGAAGTCGCGATGCTGATTGCTCACCGTGACGACTTCGGGCGCGGCCTCGGCCAGCAGAGTGACCACCTCTGCGCAGTTCGCCGCATTAGGGATCAAGAAGACCTGATCCGGAGACCTGAGATAGGCGATCATGTCGTCGACTACGCCACCGTCGGGATTGCAGAGCAACGTGTACTGCGCCTGGCCCGGTCCGATCTTGCCGAGATCGGCAGTCAGACACCGGTTGACGAAGTCCGCCGCACCCGGCCCGGCCACTGCGGCCTTGCCGAGATGACTGACGTCGAAGATCCCGACGGCATTGCGCACAGCCGCGTGTTCCGCGAGCACTCCGGCACCTGAGTACTCCAAGGGCATGGACCAGCCGCTGAAGGTGGCGAACTTGGCGCCCGCCGCGACATGTCGCTGATGCAGCGGCGAGTTCAGCAGCGCGCCTGTATCGGCTTGTTCCGCGCTCATCTCTATCCTCCGATCACCAGCGGGCACTGAACTGTCAGGATCGACCAGGGCCACAACCGACTAACCTGTTGACGCCCCAATTTGATCACGTGACTACTGAAGGATGTTCTATCGTGCCAACCCGGATGCTTCCCCCGCTCGCCGTCGCCAAGGGCGTTCCCCGCAACGCTGACGTCCTCGTAGTGGGTCTGAGTGAGACAGGGCTGCGGGACGTGCCCGAAGCAACTGCCCGCGCGTTCGCAAAGCGCTTCGGCGTCTCCGTCGGCGAGATGGCCGCATCGCTTGGCGCGAAGACGAATGCCGACAGCAAGCGGACCCTGCCCGCAGCCGGCGGCGGACCACGCATCGTGGTCGTGGGTCTCGGCTCCGAGCAGTCCAACGAAGACTTGCGGCGCGCGGCGGGGGCAGGCGTCCGACATGCAGCCTCTATCGCGGAGAACGGCAGCCTATCCGTCGCCGTCTCATTGGGTAGCGCCAGCTCCGAGCAGCTCGCTGCGGTTGCTGAGGGCGCGCTGCTGGGCAGCTACGACTATGAGCCGATCAGCGCCGAGCCGGCCAAGGGCAGCACAATCGGCGCGATCACCGTAATCCACCCGACCGATGTCAAGGGTGCTGACATCGCTGCCCAGATCGTTGCGCAAGCGGTCGTCACCGCGCGTGAGTGGGTCAATACGCCCGCCAACCTGCTGTACCCGGAGTCGTTCGCGGAGGACGTGCGCAAGCTCATTCTCGGTAGCAACATCACCATCGACGTGTTGGATGAAACCGCGTTGAGTGAGGGTGGCTACGGCGGGTTGATGGCAGTGGGCGGTGGATCCGCCCGGCCCCCGCGGCTCGTTCGGCTCAGCTACAGCCCGAAAGGAGCGAAGTTCCATCTCGCGCTGGTGGGTAAAGGCATCACCTTTGACACTGGTGGCCTCAATCTCAAGCCTGCCGAGGGCATGTACGCGATGAAATGCGACATGGCCGGCGCGGCAACCGTGCTAGGCGCGGTACACGCGATCGCGCAGCTTGGCCTCAAGATCAAGATCACGGCCTACGGTGCACTCGCGGAGAACATGCCCTCCGGCAGTGCCTATCGGCCCTCAGACGTGCTGACGATGTATGGCGGCAAGACGGTCGAGAACGGCAATTCTGACGCCGAGGGGCGGCTCGTGATGGCCGACGCTCTGGCACGCGCAAACGAGGACCATCCCGACTTGGTGGTCGATGTTGCGACGTTGACGGGTGCGTGCGTGGTCGCCCTCGGCCACCGTACGGCTGGCCTGATGGCCACCGACGACGCGAGCGCCGACCTGGTTCTGGATGCTGCCGTGGCGGCTGGAGAGGACATCTGGCAGCTTCCGATCCCAGAGGAGGTCCGCGACAAGCTGGACTCCAAGGTCGCCGATCTCCGTTCCACTGCGGGGGACCGTTGGGCTGGCGCACTGGTGGCCGCCGCCTTCCTTCGGGAGTTCGTGGCAGAAGGCACCCCCTGGGCACATCTGGACATTGCCGGCCCCGCCTTCCTGGACGGAAAGCCGTACGGGTATGTCGCACAGGGTGGAACTGGCGCCGGCGTACGCACGCTCATCGCCCTCGCCCGCTCGTTGGCGGCCTGACAGATACAGCCGTGCTGTCAGCTGCCCCGGTGCGCGTCCCATCTCACCGACTCAGCACCGCTCGCGGGCCGCGGCGCAACTCGTCAGGGGTGGTTGCCATGGCAGCCCGAGCTGGAAATACTGCGCATAAGGCTCGATGAGGAGGGCACATGGCTCAGTCAGACGACGCAGGAACTTCTGCCCCGACCAGCACCGCGGTGGCCGACGTCTTTCCCACGCACAATGTGGGCAAGCCCGAAGTACGCGAGATGCCGGCTGAGCCCAAGCAGTATTGGCGCCTGATCGGCCCGGGCATCATCGCCGCCGGCGTCGGCCTCGCCTCAGGCGAGTTCATCCTCTATCCCTACATCGCCTCCCAGGTCGGGCTGGTCTTCGTCTGGGCGGCCTTGGTGGGCCTGGCGACGCAGTTCTTCCTCAACATGGAGATCGAGCGCTACACCTTGGCGACCGGCGAGACCGCCCTGACTGGATTCAGCAGGTTCTGGCGGCACTGGGGCCTGGTATTCGCCATCCTCACCTACTTCGCCAACCTGTGGCCCGGCTGGGCAACCAGTTCGGCCACGCTGATCAGCTACATCTTCGGCGGTGAGGCGACCTGGATCGCGATCGGCATCCTGCTCACCGTCGGGTTGGTCTTGACCCTGGCCCCGGTGGTATACACCGCGCTGGAGCGGGCCCAGATGCTCAAGGTGGCCCTGGTGTTGACCCTGATCCTGGTCGCCTCGATCTTCGCCATTGGTGCCAACGCCTGGGCCGACCTGCCGCAAGTGGTCACCCGGCCCCGGATCCCGACCGAACTAGGCTTCGCCCTGCTACTCGGCGCGCTGGCCTTTGCTGGGGCTGGCGGCGGGCAGAACCTGTGCCAGTCCAACTGGATCCGGGACAAGGGCTTCGGCATGGGCAGCTATTTACCTCGGCTGGCCAGTCCGGTAACCGGGAAGCCAGTCGCCGGCCGGAGCAACGGCTACATCTTCGAGCCTAACGAGGAGAACATGAAGCGCTGGCGGGGCTGGTGGCGCTTCTCCAATATCGAACAGCTCTGCACTTTCGTGGCGATCACCTTCGTCACGATCTTGTTCACCTCGCTGCTCGCCTACGCCACGGTGTACGGCCGCGAGGGGCTGCCCAACAGCATCGCCTTCATCCAAACCGAGGGCCAGGTGCTGGGCGAGCGGGTCGGTTCCTGGTTCCAGTACCTGTTCTGGGCGATTGGTGCGTTCTCGCTGTTCGCGGCATCGATGGGCATCGTCGACTACACCAGCCGCATAGCCGCAGACGTGATCAAGACCTCCTACGCCCACAATGCAAACGAGTCCAAGCTCTACGCCGGCCTGGTCTGGGGCCTGGTGCTCATCGGGATCATCGTGTTGCTGGTCGGTATCGACCAGCCGATCGTGCTGCTGGTCATCTCGGCGGTGACCGGCGGGTTCATGATGTTCATGTATTCGGGACTGTTGATCTTGATCAACCGCAAGCTGCTGCCCGGGCCGATCAAGATCCGGGGGGTCCGGGTCGCGGTGCTGATCTGGTCGATCCTGCTGTTCGGAACGCTGTCGGTGCTAACCTTCCGCGCCCAGCTGGAGAGGCTGTTCGGCGGCTGAGCGGCTGCCGTCATGGATCTGGTCATTGGGCTGGACTCCGGCACCACGGCGACCAAGGCGGTAGCCGTGGCTGCCGACGCGACGGTCATTGCCCTCTCTAGCGTCGGGTATCCCCTGCTGGTGCCAGCGCCCGGCTACGCCGAGCTCGATCCGGTGCGATTGCAGACGGCTGCTGTGGAGGCGGTGGCCGAGGTGGTGACGGAGGTCCGCCAGCGGGGGGACCGGGTGGTCGGGCTCTGCCTCAGCGCGGCGATGCATGGGCTAGTCCCGCTGGACGGCGTGGGTACACCGACTGGGCCGTTGATCACCTGGGCGGACAGCCGCGCCGGCGAGGAGTCGCGGAGCCTGGCCGAGAGCTCGCATGGGCAGTTGCACAAGCGGACCGGTACGCCGGTCCATCCGATGTCCCCGTTGCCCAAGCTGTTGTGGTGGCGGCTGCATCACTCCGACGCCTTCGCCAGCATCCCCAAGTGGGGCGGTGTCAAGGAGGTCGTGCTGTCCGGATTGTGCGAGGACGGGTACCTGATCGACTTGTCATGTGCCTCCACCACCGGCCTGTACGACATCACCACCCGCCAGTGGGATCCGGAGGCGTTGCAGCTTGCCGGTATCCATCCCGAGCAACTGGCCGTCGTCGTCCCCACCACTCATGTCGTGACCGGCCTGCGTTCGGACGTGGCCGAGCGAACCGGGCTGCCGCGTGACCTTCCCGTCGTGGTCGGAGCCTCCGACGGCCCGCTCGCCAACCTCGGCTTGGGTGCGGTGACCGAGGGCGTCGCCGCGGTATCACTGGGGACGAGTGGGGCGATGCGCGCAGTGAGGCCCGCTCCCGCTGTCGATGAAGCTGCCCGGTTGTTCTGCTACGCGCTCACCGATGATCACTGGGTGCTTGGCGGCGCGATCAACAACGCGGGCTCGATAGTGCGTTGGGCTAGTGCGGCGCTGGGGATGGTGATCGAGGACGTCCAAGGCGAGGAGCGGGACGCGGCCGACGGGCGGCTGTTGCAGGAAGCTGCCAACGTGCCATTCGGCAGCGAAGGGTTGCTCTGCTTGCCGTACCTGCTGGGCGAGCGGGCCCCCTGGTGGGAGCCCGGGCTGCACGGGGCCTGGATCGGCTTGCGTCGCCATCACCGCCGCGGGCACCTGGTGCGTTCGGCGGTCGAGGGCGTCTGCATGCAGCTGGCATTGGTGGAGGTGGCCTTGGACGCGGCCGATGTGCACGTGCGGGAGGTGCGCGCAACCGGTGGGGCGATGGAGTCGCCGGTATGGCGCGAGGTGCT
>DATEWO010000475.1:0-4151 GCA_035257925.1 Propionibacteriaceae bacterium
GGGGAGCCACTGGAGGGTCAGCCAACGCCGCAACAAAAGGTCCTGCGGGTGCTCACCAGTAGCGGCAAGAACCGCCCCACCGCGTTGCATGAGGCCACGGCTTACAGCTCGCCCGCGGAAGCTCAACAGGCGTTCGCGATCGCTTCCAGGACCCTTGGTGGCTGCCCAGTCACCGGCTCCTACATTGAATCCGGCCGCATCGTCAGCGGGGTTGGCAACCAGGCAGTCGGCGTAGTGGTCAAGGTGGTCGATGGCACCAAGAGCCAGGCTCACAGCATTGTCCTCAACCGCACCGGACGTGTCATGAACGTCGTCGACGCCGCCCAGCCGTCGCGGGCGCTCGCCATAACCGCCGTCGCCCAGGCGCTGCAGCAGGTCAACAACGTCCAGTGCGGCCCGGCCGTCGGAGAGTGCGGAGGTACCCCCTCCATCAAGAACGGGCCGCCGCCGCTCGGTGGGGATGTGCCAGGATTCTTGGCCACCGGAGACCTTCCTCCTGCTGGGCCCAAGGTTGCCCCGTGGGTGGCTACTGACCTCGAGCAGCCAGAGGACGACTTCAAGGGATCTCAGTGCGAGAACGTGAACTGGAAAACCGTCCCGGCCGAGTCGAAGGACGCAAGGACCTACCTGATCCAGGACAGCGGGACGAACTTCTTCGGCCTGGACGAGATCGTACTGACCACCAAGGACGCCAAGGCGGCCACTAAGCAGGTCGACAAGATCAAGTCCAGCCTCACGAGGTGCAAGAACCGAACGCCCACCGCAACTGTCTCCAAGCCCAAGAAAGTCACCAGCATTGGCGCCAAGAACACCAAGATCGCAGGCTGGACGGCAGTGGTGTCGCAGAAGTCGATCGATGGCACCCACAAATATCGTGTCGGGATCGTTTCTGCAGGACCAAAGGTGATTTACACCTTCCTGAACCCCAAAGAGGATTACGACTTCAGCGGTGGTCAATGGGACACGGTAGCCATCCGCGCCGGCGAGCGCGCCACCCAGGTCAACAACTGAGACAGTCGCTCAGGCCGGCCGCTAGAGGTTCGTCATGATCTCGCGCATCAGAGCCGCAGTCTCGCTCGGCGTCTTGCCGACCTTGACTCCGGCGGCCTCCAACGCCTCCTTCTTGGCGGCAGCAGTACCAGACGAGCCGGACACGATTGCACCGGCGTGCCCCATGGTCTTGCCTTCGGGTGCAGTGAAACCGGCGACGTAGCCGACGACCGGCTTTGTGACATGGCCAGCAATGAAATCCGCTGCCCGTTCCTCCGCGTCGCCGCCAATCTCTCCGATCATGACCATCGCGTCCGTGTCGGGATCTGCCTCGAACGCCTGGAGAGCATCGATATGTGTCGTTCCGATGATGGGGTCACCTCCGATGCCCACCGCTGAGGAGATGCCGAAGTCGCGCAACTCATACATCATTTGATAGGTCAGAGTGCCGGATTTCGAGACCAGTCCGATACGCCCGGCCTTGGTGATGTCGGCCGGAATGATCCCGGCGTTGGACTGCCCCGGCGAAATCAACCCTGGGCAGTTGGGGCCGATGAGCCGCGTCGAGCTGTCCTGGGACAGTGCGAAGAACTCGGCTGTGTCCTTGACCGGAACGCCCTCGGTGATCACCACCGCCAGCGGGATGCTGGCTTCGATCGCCTCGACGACAGCTGACAAGGTGAACTTGGCCGGGACGAAGATCACGGTGACGTTGGCGTCCGTGGCGGCCATCGCCTCGCCGACGGAATTGAAGACCGGTAAGCCGCCCCGTTCGAACTCGACAAACTGTCCGCCTTTGCCGGGGGTCACCCCGCCGACGATCTGGGTACCGGAGGTCAGCATCCGATGGGTGTGTTTGCGCCCTTCCGAGCCCGTCATGCCCTGGACGATGACCTTGGACTCGGAGTTCAGAAAGATTGCCATGCTGTCGTCCTCCCTTCAGCCCGCAGCCAGCTCGGCGGCCCGGCGGGCCGCACCGTCCATCGTGTCCACCTGCTCCAACCGCGGCAGGTTTGCGGCAGCCAGGATCTGACGACCCAAGTCGGCATTGTTGCCGTCCAGGCGTACCACCAGTGGAACGTCGACATGCTCGTCCCGACTGGCCAACAACTCGAATGCATGCACGATCCCGTTGGCCACTGCGTCGCAGGCTGTGATGCCGCCAAACACATTCACGAAGACGCTCTTGACCTGCTCGTCGCCAATGATGATCTCCAGGCCACTGGCCATGATCTCCGCGCTCGCGCCGCCGCCGATGTCAAGAAAATTCGCCGGCTTCGGTGATCCTGGAAACTCTTCGCCGGCGTACGCGACAACATCGAGGGTGCTCATCACCAGACCGGCCCCATTACCGATGATCCCCACTGAGCCGTCGAGCTTGACATAGTTCAGCCCCTTGGACTTCGCTGCCGCCTCGAGCGGGTTCTCGGCCGACTTGTCAGCCAGCGCCGCATGATCTGGATGGCGGAACTCGGCGTTCTCGTCCAGGGAGACCTTGGCATCCAACGCGATGATCTTGCCGTCACCGGTCTTGACCAGCGGGTTCACCTCGACCAGCGTCGCATCCTCTTTCTGGTACACGGTGCCGAGCAGCTGGAGCACGCGCGCGATCTCTGCTGCGTCGGGGCCTGAAAAGCCGGCTGCAGCGACGATCTCATCGGCCTTGGCTTGGTCGATGCCGACTCGAGGGTCCACCGCGATGCGGGCCAGGGCGTCGGGCCGCTCGGCTGCAAGCGTCTCGATATCCATCCCGCCTTCTTTGGAGCACATAGCGAGATATCGGCGCTCTGCCCGGTCGAGCAACAAGGAGAAGTAATACTCCTCGGCAATGTCGGCACCCTCGGCGACCATAACGGTCTTGACGAGATGTCCCTTGATGTCAAGACCGAGAATCTCAGCCGCCCGCGCCTCCGCCTCATCGGGACTCTTGGCGATCTTGACGCCACCTGCCTTGCCGCGGCCGCCAGTTTTAACCTGCGCCTTAATGACGACAACAGGGCTACCGATTGTGGTGGCGGCTTCCTTGGCCTCGGCGGGGGTGGTTGCCGTGATGCCGCGCAGCACCGGAATCCCGTAGCCCTCGAAGAGGTCTCGCGCTTGGTATTCGTACAGATCCACACTTGCCTCCATGCTCGCGTCAGTCGAACAGCCCAGCTACGTGGCGAAAGACCCATTCCGCGGGCGCCCGCCAGGCAGACGATCCGAAGCCTATCCGCGACCACTGGGTTGCATGCAGAAGGTTGAGCTGATCATCTCCGAGACTGTGCCGCTGGTATGCCGCATCCACATGACTCGCGAATGAGGAGGTCCATGGCGAAGCGCTGATACGCAGCAGCAGGCGAACTGAGGTTGAGGACAGCCGAGACAGCGGCTTCGGCCATCGCCTGGATCGGTTGCCGTGCGACGGTGAGAGGTGGCCAGCAATACTCTGACTCCGTTGTGCCGTCGAAGGACACGACCGCGATGTCATCGGGGCAGCGCAAGCCGGCCTCCCGGATTGCCTTGAGCGTGCCGGTGCACAGTTGATCAGACGCTGCGAAGATGGCGCTTGGCCGAGTCGGCCAGTTGAGAAGTTGCACTGCCGCCTGGTAACCGCCCTCGCGGCTGAAGCTGGTACGAACGATCGGCCCCGGCGGTAGCTGGTGCGCCTGGAAGGCGTCGCTCCAGCCTTGCTCACGTGGCTCTGGAACCGGCTCGCTCGACTCCCCCATGATCAACGCCACAGTTTGGTGGCCGTGGACGGTAAGGAGATGGTCCACGAGCAGGCGTGCGCCGTCCCGTGAGGCCGGTCCGAGCGCGACGTAGCCGGCAACCGGCGTAGAACAGTTGATCAGTACAGCGCGCCGACCAGGGAGTCTGGCAGCGCGGAAATCGGCAGGCGTGCGGACGGTGGAAATGATCAGACCGTCGAGATGCCGGTCAGCGAGGTCGCTGACGATCCGGCTTTCATGAGCCGCGCTTGCGTCTGAATTGGCGACAACCAAGAAATAGCCATGGACGGCTGCCGCCACTTCAATGGCACGTGCATATTCGGCGAAGAAAGGATTGGTGATATCCGGGAGCACAAGCCCGAGCATCTCCGTCGAGCCTTTCTTGAGCGCTCGGGCGTTGACGTTCGGCCGATAGTTCAAGATCTCGATCGCGGCTCGTACCCGGGCCGC
>DATEWO010000476.1:0-3522 GCA_035257925.1 Propionibacteriaceae bacterium
TCGTCGGCGAGCTTGGTCTCCTGAAGGCACACCACGTCTGGTTGCCGCTGGTCCAGCCACGGTAACAACCGCGGCACCCGCTGTTTGATCGAATTCACATTCCAGGTGGCCAACCGCACGGACCCACGCTAGCCGCTGATCTCCCCGTCAAAAGCCTGCTTCAGGACAGCTCGCATCGAGGTCTCATGCCGCCCGCGATCAGGGTGTTGCAAGAGGCACCAGTTCGATCGTGGACGAACGCGCGGCGGGCGTAAGAACACTGTTGATGATGCTGTCAGGGTAGCGGCGGTATTTCTCGCGATAGGCGGCATCGATCTGGTCGTTCACGTCGTCGTCTGTATCGAAAACGAAATTCACGTCTTTGGCGACGCCACCGGCTCGGATGTGGCCTTGACGGCGTGTCTGCGTGCCGCGGAACCAGGCGCCGGCGGGCCCGTTCACGGACCGGACGTATAGGTGGTCACCGTGGCGCACGACCCACATGGTGACCGGTTTGCGCAGCGTATCGTCGCGTCGCATGGACGCGAGCTTCAGCTCTTCTGCACTGCCGATCTTGGTCAGCTCCTCACTCGTCCATCCGGTCATCGGCATAACTCCTTCCAGCTAGACGTCGGGACAGCTCCTTTTGACGCGGCGGCCTAGGTCAGCCCGCGCGCCGCGAGCAGCGCCTCGATCGCGTCGAGCCAGGCGGTGTAATAGGCAGTCGCCGCCGACTCGCCAGGCGCTAGCTCGTGTGCTGCGATCGCCGTCACAAGATGGTCGCGGAATTCGCTCCAGCGGGCGCCTGTTAGTTCGAGGACAACGACGCCGAGGCCGAGCGCGCGACCCTGCCAGACTTCCTCGAAGACCAGCTCGCCGTTTGAGCGCGGCAGCGGCGCCGCCACTGCGAGCGCGGCGTCGACATCGGCGAGTGCGGAAGCTGTACTCACGACGGCGTCCGCTCGGGGACGGGCACTGCGACGCCGATCATGGCGTCGCGCGTAACTATCGCAGCCAACGCCTCCTCGTCCCAGCCCTCGGTGCCGGCCGGCTGCTCAGGGAGCACCAGATAACGCACTTCGGCGGTCGAGTCCCAGACGCGGATCGTGGTCTCGGCCGGCAGCTCGAGTCCGAACTCGCGCAGCACGGCACGAGGCTCCGAGACCATCCGGGCGCGGTATGAGTGACTCTTGTACCAGCTCGGCGGCAGCCCGAGCACCGGCCACGGATAACACGAGCAGAGCGTGCAGACGACGGCGTTGTGTACGCCAGGCCCGTTCGGCACAACGACCATCGTGTTGCCTTCCGCGCCACCGAAGCCAAGCTCTGCGATGGCGGCCGCGCCGTCGGCGAGTAGCCGCTCGCGGTAGGCAGGGTCGACCCAGGCGCGTGCTACGACCTTGGCACCGTTCTGTGGACCGATGTCGTTCTCGTACAGCTCGATCACTGCGTCGATTGCGTCGGTCGAGACAAGGCCCTTCTCAACGAGCAGCGCCTCCAGCGCGCGGGCCCGCAACTCGATCTGCGACGCCGGACGCTCGTGATGATGTACGCCGCCAACGTGGTCGTGTCCATCACTCATGCGGGCTCCAGATAGGTGTCGAAGAGGTCGAGAACTACCGTCCAAGGCGGCTCGTCGCTCTCGCCCCACACTTCCTGTGAAGCGAATGCGACTGCGTACACCGGTTCGGGCTCGGTCGGCAGCCCATAGGTCGCACGGTCAGGAAGTCGGTCGGTGCCTTGGACGCGCTCGATGATGCCGAACGCCCCGCGTACGTAGCGCGGACAACGCGTGTGCCCGTCCGGGTGCATCCGGCGTACGCGTACGCGGTCACCGGGCTCGAAGCGCGTGCTAACCGCGACACCCATCGGCGGTGAGCCCTCGCGCAGGTCTGCAACTGCCTCGGCAGTCAGCTCGGGGTCGGCCGCAAAAGGTGGCGCCTCGGCTGCGGACAGTCGTGCCATCATCGCCTCTACCTCGCCGGGAACGATCGTCCCCTTAGCCTCTAGGCGGCGTTCCACGGACCACAGCCAGCGCTCGTAGTATGACGCCTCCAGGTAGTGTGCCGCGTCCATGGATTCCCGCATGGCGCGCCCGCCTGGGCCGCCGACAAGGTCGCACACGTTGCTGAGCTGGTAGAGCGCGAACACGCGCGGCTCCCAGTCCTCGTGAAAGACCTCATCGCCACCCTCAACGACGACCGGGCCGAAGCCGTGCATGCCGCCCATGTCGTGCACGCCGTCCATCCCGGCAGGTTACTGTGACTCGACTCAGTCGCGGTGAGCATGTTCCACAGTTGGAACTCGGCCTGCAGGTTCGCCTCGACGCCGACGTTGCGCTTTCCGCATGTCCGCCACGGAACGGCGCAACAGCGCAAGTGCGTTACCCACTCGTGTTTGCCTCGCACGGCCTGAGGCTACGTCGACTAAGCGGCGCCCCCGCGTAACCCAGCGCGCGGCGGTCCCAGCTTGAGATTGTGGGTGTGGGCCGGCCGGGCTCACGAGGTGCGCCAGCCCGGCCCAGTCCGACTTAGCGATCACCGCTAGGTGCTCCCCGGTCACCCCCTCCAGTCCAGCTGGGTCAAGCTCGGCGACCAGTGGATCGGCGAGTAGTTTGGAGAGTCGTCGCAACGCCCGGGTCCCAGCATCGGGCCCCGCTTTGACGACCGCCTTGAGATATCCCTGGCGCATCAAGACCCTGGGCAGAGTCACGCGGCAGATGATCTCCCGCCGTTCGGACTCGGGAAGGTTGCTCTTCCGGAGGGCCGTGAGCATCGAGCGCAGGATCCGCTCGTTCTTCTCGATGAGTGCCTCCGGAGTCTTGGCGCGCCTTGAGAGGTGGGCGGGTTCCTTTGGGTTGCCGGAATGCTGCATGAGGTAGTAGTAGTCGTATCCGCCGAGCATGAGGAACCGCGACGCGTTCAGGATGTAGGAGAAGGCGAAGCTCACATCTTGTCCGGAGGGAAGTCCCTCGTCGAACCGGAGCTGCTGGCGCTCGATCTCAGCGCGTCGGAAGACCTTGTGCACCGTCAGCGTCGCCAAAGCCTTGGTGCGGGGCACCTCGGCTTGCGGCTGGCGGACCCTACACACGCCAACACGCCCATTCATCGGAACCTGGTTGAGGGCGATCCAATCGGCCGGCGTCACGGCTACTGCTTCGGCGATACGTTCAAGCGCCAGGTCACCGATGGTGTCGTCGGAGTCGACGAAGAAGACGTACTCGCCGGTGGCTTCATCCAGTATCCGGTTGCGGGGGCGCGCGGCGCCGCCAGAGTTGCTCCCCAGAGAGATCACTCGGAAGAACCCCGGGTCCGCTGCCAGGCTCTTCTCAAACTCCTCGAGAATGGCGAGGGTCTCCGGCTCCGAGCTGCCGTCGTCGGCGATGACGATCTCGAAGCGGTCCCGCGGGAGAGTGGAGTTGATCACCGACTGAAGGCAGTTCCGCAACAGGGACCTGCCGTTGAACACCGGGATTCCGACTGTGAAGAGCCTCCCCGACGGTTGGGGGCGAGCGGCCTCATCGAGGACCTCCCCCATACTGCG
>DATEWO010000477.1:0-5843 GCA_035257925.1 Propionibacteriaceae bacterium
GGCTATCTTGACCCGGAATCCGACGCGGGTACGCGCCGCCTACCGAGCCTCCATTGAATACACCCTGAGCAGCGTCATCTCCTACGTGGAGACCTACGGGGACGACGACCTGGTATTCATCTTTGTCGGCGACCATCAGCCCTCACCGATCGTCACCGGTCACGGGGCCAGCCGCGACGTACCGATCAGCATCGTTGCCGCCGACCAGTCGGTCTTCGAGCGGATCGCACCATGGGGGTGGCAGCAGGGTTTGAAGCCCGATGCACAAGCTCCGGTATGGCGGATGGACGCCTTCCGCGACCGATTTCTGACAGCGTTTGGGGACGCAGGAACAGTCAATAAGGCACCACCACTGACCGCGGGCAAGGTCGGTGTCAGAGTTCGGTAATGCTGCCGCCCGCGGCTGCGATCTTCTCCTTCGCTGATGCGGAGAACGCGTGCGCGCTCACCTGTAGCGCGACCGCGAGGTCGCCGTTACCGAGAATCTTGACGGGTGCTGCGGGACGCACCGCTCCGGCGGCTACCAGATCCGCAACGCCAATGGTTCCACCGTCAGGGAACAACTGGCTCAGCCGACCCACGTTCACCACCTGGTACTCCACGCGGAATGGGTTCTTGAAGCCGCGCAGCTTCGGCAAGCGCATGTGCAGCGGCATCTGGCCACCCTCAAAGTTCTCTGGCACGTTGTGACGGGCCCCGGAGCCTTTAGTGCCACGGCCGGCTGTCTTGCCGCGCCTGCCGGCCTCGCCTCGGCCCACCCGGATCTTGGCTTTCTTGGCTCCCGGTGCCGGCCGAAGGTGATGGACCTTCAACGCCATGTCAGTCAACCTCCTCCACGGCCACCAGGTGGGTAACCGTCTTGATCATGCCTCGAACCTCCGGCCGATCCTCCCGGACCGACTCGTCGCCGACCCGCTTCAAACCCAGGGTCCGCAGGGTGTCCCGCTGGTTCTGCCTGCCACCAACCGCGCTACGCACCTGACGAATCTTCAGCTGCGTCATCACGAGCTCACCGTTTCGCGCGCTCTCAGCAGGGCTGCCGGTGCCACGTCCTCGACGGCCTTGCCGCGACGCTTGGCCACGGCCTCCGGCTGTTCGAGACTCTGCAGCGCAGCAACCGTCGCGTGCACCACGTTGATGGCGTTGGCGGAACCGAGAGACTTCGCCAGCACATCCCGGACACCGGCACACTCCAGCACGGCACGCACCGATCCACCGGCAATCACTCCGGTACCGGGGGAAGCAGGTCGCAGCAGTACCACACCAGCAGCCTTCTCGCCTTGCACCGGGTGCGGAATGGTGCCCTGGATCCGCGGGACCTGGAAGAAGTGCTTCTTCGCCTCCTCGACACCCTTAGCTATCGCCGCCGGGACCTCCTTGGCCTTGCCATAGCCAACGCCCACCGTGCCGTCGCCGTCGCCCACCACAACGAGCGCAGTGAAGCTGAATCGTCGACCACCTTTCTGGACCTTGGCCACCCGGTTGATCGCAACCACGCGCTCGATGTAGTTGCTCTTTTCGGCGGCTTGGCCACGACGATCGTCACGGCCGCGACGATCTCCACCGGCGCCACCAGTGCGGCGCTGGGTTCCAGTCAATTCGCTCTACCTTCCGTTTCGGTCGAGGCGCTTGCAGCCTCCACCCATATCACCGTCAAAATCCCAGCCCGCCCTCGCGGGCGCCGTCGGCGAGCGCCGCGACGCGTCCGTGGTACTTGTATCCGGCGCGGTCGAAGACCACGCTTTCAATGCCGGCCGCTTTGGCGCGCTCGGCGACCAGGCCGCCAACCTGCTTTGCCTTCGCGGACTTGTCTCCGCTCGCCGCCCGCAGCGCAGACTCCATGGTGGAAGCCGAGGCGAGGGTACGGCCCTGCGTGTCGTCAATGACCTGCGCGGAAATGTGCCGCGCTGAGCGAGTCACCACCAGCCGTGGACGCTCGGCCGCGCCAAAGACCTTCTTGCGCACCCGAACTTGGCGGCGTAGGCGCGCTGCACTCCTGGGCGACATGCGCTTGTGTTGAGATAGCGAAACCGCCATCGTCACTTACCAGCCTTTCCAACCTTGCGGCGAACTCTCTCACCCGCGTATCGGACGCCCTTGCCCTTGTACGGCTCGGGCTTGCGGAGCTTGCGAATGTTCGCCGCAACCTCGCCCACTCGCTGTTTGTCGATGCCGTGCACCGAGAAACGGGTCGGCGTTTCCACGTTGAAACTGATGCCCTCGGGCGCGCTCACCTTGACCGGGTGGCTGTATCCGAGCGCAAACTCGAGCTCCGTGGGACCTTTCGACACAACGCGGTAGCCGACGCCGACGATCTCCAGCCGCTTCTCGTAGCCAGTCGTCACCCCGGTCACCATGTTCGCGACCAAAGTCCGCGTCAGGCCGTGCAGTGCCTTGCTCTCCCGCTCATCGTCTGGCCGAGTGACCTGCAGCTCACCGTTCTCACCGCGCGCAACTTTGATCGGTTCCGCCACCCGATGCTCGAGTGAGCCTTTGGGCCCGAGGACTTTGACGAGCTGGCCGTCGACGGTCACCTCGACGCCGGATGGAATCGGGACCGGCAGCCTGCCAATGCGTGACACTTCTCTAACCTCCTCGTTCCGCCACTCACCACACGTACGCGAGGACTTCGCCGCCCACGCGGTTGTTGTGTGCCTGCCTGTCGGTAAGCAGACCCTGAGACGTCGAGATGATGGCAATGCCGAGCCCGCCCAGCACCTTGGGCAGACCGGTCGACTTGGCGTAGACCCGAAGGCCAGGTTTGGAGATCCGGCGCACCCCCGCGATGGAACGTTCCCGGTTCTGGCCGTACTTCAAGGTGATCGAGAGTGTCTTGCCGACGTCGCCTTCCGCAGGCTCCTCCACCGTGTAGCCGGCGATGTAGCCCTCGTTGGCCAAGATCTCCGCGATCTGCACCTTGATCTTGCTGTGCGGCATGGTGGCGGTTTCGTGATACGCCTGGTTGGCATTCCGTACCCGGGTCAGCATGTCCGCAATCGGATCTGTCATGGTCATGGGTTGGGTGTACTACTTTCTCGGAGTGGTTTCCGTCAGGACCTGCTCCGTTGGGGCGACCTGTTCTGTTGAGGCCGGTTCCTTTGAGGCCCCTTCCTTAGAAACAGATGCGGGATTTGACGTGTTCGCGTCCTGAGATGACGAGCCACCTCGCCTAGTCCTCCGTTGCGGTGCTGCCCACGGGCGAGCCTGGCCGTCGGCCTGACTCGGTCGAGTCCGACGGCTTGCCCCAATCGCAGCGACGATGAGAGAAGAATCAAGCATGCAGATCACCACGACGATTTCGTGATGCCGGGCAGCTCGCCCTTGTGTGCCATCTCCCGCAGGCAGATGCGACACAGGCCGAACTTGCGGTAGACCGCCTTGGGCCGACCGCATTTCTGGCATCGGGTGTACGCCCGTACGCCGAACCTCGGCTTGCGAGCCTGCTTCACTCTGAGCGCTGTTTTGGCCATGGTCCTCCTCCTTATCAGTTCGCCCGGAACGGGAAGCCCAGGTGACGCAGCAGCGCCCGGCCCTCGTCGTCGTTGGTCGCAGTGGTGACGAACGTGATGTCCATGCCGCGGATCCGGTCGATCTTGTCTTGGTTGATCTCGTGGAACATGGCCTGCTCGGTGAGACCAAAGGTGTAGTTGCCCCTGCCGTCGAACTGCTTGGGCGAGAGGCCGCGGAAGTCCCGGATGCGGGGCAGCGCGAGCGTCAGCAGGCGGTCGGCGAATTCCCACATCCGCGTCCCGCGCAGGGTGACGTGCGCCCCGATTGTCATGCCTTCCCGCAGCTTGAACTGCGCAATGGACCTACGGGCCTTGGTGACGACGGGCTTCTGCCCGGTGATCGTCGCCAGATCGCGAACCGCGCCTTCAATCAGCTTGGAGTCCCGAGCCGCCTCCCCCACGCCCATGTTCACCACGATCTTGACCAGATTAGGAATCTGCATCACGTTGGGGATCTGGAACTCTTCCTGCAGGGCCGGCGCGACTTCATCCCGATAACGCTGCTGGAGCCTGGGAAGGTCGTGCCCCGAGCCCGCGGCTGGGCGCTCAGTGATGCCGGTCGTCATCACACTTCCTCTCCGGTTACCCGAGCGATCCGTACGCTGCGGGTCGACTTGTACTCAGAGCCGTCAGGGCGACGCTTCGTCACCTCGACCCGGTCGTAACCGATCCGTGTGACGACTTCCTCACCCTCAGAGTTCTTGACAACCAGCTGCACGTTCGAGGCGTGGATCGGCGCCTCCGAGGAGACAATGCCGCCCTTGGTGGTTTGCCTCGCCTGCGGCTGGGCGGAGGTATCGCGCAGATGACGCTTGACGATGTTCACGCCGGCGACGGTCACCCGATTGCGCTCGGGGTACACCGCGATCACCTCACCAACCAGTCCACGATCTTTACCGTTGATCACCTTGACCCGATCGCCCTTGCGGATATGGAGCTTGGCTTGGGTCTTCTTGGCAGTGTTCTTTTCGGGCATGGTTCAGATCACCTCCGGTGCGAGCGAGATGATGCGCATGAAACGCTTCTCCCGCAGCTCGCGGCCAACTGGGCCGAAGATACGGGTGCCGCGAGGTTCGCCGTCGGGTCTCAAGATCACCGCGGCATTCTCATCGAATTTGATGTACGAGCCGTCGGCACGCCGACGCTCCTTCGCGGTCCGTACCACTACCGCCTTGACAATCTCGCCTTTCTTGACGTTTCCGCCCGGGATGGCGTCCTTGACGGTTGCGACGATGATGTCGCCGATGCCTGCGTATCGGCGACCTGATCCACCGAGCACGCGGATACACAAGATTTCCTTGGCACCGGTGTTGTCGGCGACCTTGAGCCGCGACTCCTGCTGGATCATCTCTGCTCTTCCTTACTTGGCCTTCTCGAGGATCTCGATGAGGCGCCAGCGCTTGGTGGCGCTCAGCGGACGGGTCTCCATGACGCGCACCCGGTCACCAACCGTGGCGCTGTTCTCTTCGTCGTGCGCCTTGAGCCGGCTCGTCTGGCGCACGATCTTGCCGTAGAGGCGGTGCTTGACCCGGTCCTCGATCGCGACCACGATCGTCTTGTCCATCTTGTCGCTGATCACATAGCCGTCACGGACCTTGCGGCGGCCACGCTCATTGATGAGCTTCTCGCTCACGTTCTCGCTCATTCCTTAGCCTCCTCGGCGTCCGGATCCTCGATGATGCCGAGTTCGCGCTCGGTCAACACGGTGTAGATCCGGGCGATGTCCTTGCGTACGGCGCGGAGCCGGCCGTGCGACTCGAGCTGTCCAGTGGCCGCCTGAAACCGGAGTGTGAACAGCTCCTCCTTCAGCTCGATCACCTTGGTATCCAGCTCGCTGCGACTCAGCGCACGAAGCTCCGCCGCGGTGGCAGCCTTAGCCATCAGACCTCACCTGCCTCACGCTTGATGAAACGGGCTTTCATCGGCAGCTTGTGAATCGCCAGTCGCATAGCCTCGCGGGCCACATCCTCGTTGACCCCGGAGAGTTCGAACATGACCCGCCCGGGCTTGATGTTGGCGATCCACCACTCTGGTGAACCTTTGCCGGAACCCATTCGGGTCTCGGCCGGCTTCTTGGTCAGCGGACGGTCGGGATAGACGTTGATCCACACTTTGCCGCCACGCTTGATGTGACGAGTCATGGCGATACGCGCGGACTCGATCTGGCGATTGGTGAGGTAGCCACCCTCCAGCGCCTGGATGCCGTACTCGCCAAAAGCAAGCCTGGTGCCGCCCTTGGCTGCACCGGTCCGCCTCGGGTGGTGTTGCTTGCGGAACTTGATCTTGCGGGGGACCAACACTGCTCAGCCCTCCTGTCCCGACGGCTCGGCCGGC
>DATEWO010000478.1:0-4936 GCA_035257925.1 Propionibacteriaceae bacterium
TCAGCAGTCCGGGCGTCGGGGTCGACCCCGATGACGCCCGTCAACCCCGATGTGTCCAGGCCCTTGACAGTGTTCTTGGCCCGCGCCCGGAACAGGTTCGACGTGGGTTTGGCCAGCCGAACCGTGGCGTTTTCAGGGATAGACCGATAACTCGCGAGTAGCCGCTGCACGCCCGCGGCGTGAGCAGCCCGTGCGTCGGTCGCGGCAACAGACACAGATAGACGCTAGTCCGTGGCCGGAGATGCCCGGGCGAGGTATGACAAGCGGCGGCGTCCACTCGCCCGGCGCGTGCGGAAGACTGCCGGGATGCTCCAGCGCCTGGATTGCATCGAGCAAGTCACGACCCTGCGCGTTAAGGGACGCTCTGCTGGCGGGATTGGTACGTCGGTCGCTCCGGTGGCCAACCTCGAGAACCACCGGCCGTCAGCCCGTGGTAGTCCTAGTAGGAACGCGGGTCACAAGCGGAACCTTGTGCGGGCCAATGCGCCCTAAAAGTCGGACGGACGCGATTCGAACTGCTCACCTAATCGCCAACGCGTGCCTACACAGTTCGGTTGACAAGCTCGACGAGCGCTATTCCTGATATCAGAGTCACCAGGTAGAACATCAAGGGCACCATGTCGTGGAAGATCAGAGTCAGCACAAATAGCAGCATCATGCTGCCAATAAGCATCCAGCCGATCCACATCGGTAGGTCACCCCTCAGCAGCGCCATATCCAAGAATCGCCAAGCCAGCGGCATGACCACGGTTGGCTTCATCCGCAACGGGACGCATCGGCGGCAAAGTGGCGCCGTTGGCCATTACGGCTGGGTACGACGTGGTGCTGAGTAACTCAGGCGGGCCGCAGGCCTTCAAGGATCTGGTGAAGGAGCTGGGGCGCACGCGCGGGCAGCCGCAGTGGGCCGGCGCCGCGGCACCGGGTGACCTGGTGGTGGTGAGCATCCCGCCGCTGGCCTAGCCGGCAGCAACCCGAGAAGCCGCTGGCCGGCAAGCCGGTCCTGGACACGATCAACTACGTGCCGCAGCGCGACGGGCGGATACCAGGGCTCGGTGGCTCGCTCTCCAGCAGCGAGGTGCGCCAGCCGCACCTAGGTATGGTCGCACGTGGTCAGACTGACGTCATACGCTGAATCCACCGAGCGAGAACATGGTGCACCAGTGAGCGGAACCGAGAACAGCCCAACATCGACCCTGGAAGAGCGTCTGCGTCTCGGCGCCGGTTTCGCGGCAGCCGACCGGCCGCGCATACTCGGGGCCCTGTCAGCACTCGCGCCGCACCTGTCTGGATGGGAACACGACCAGGTCGACCTCGAGGTGTCATTGAAAGACATCGAGGGCCCGGACCAGAAGGTCACCCTTCAAGCCTGGCTAGCGGGACGGGCGCACCTCGTGGCCACCTCTCACGAGCGCGACCTTGATCATGCCCTCGCGGAGGTGCGTAGAGACCTGATCCGCCAGATCGAGGAAGAGAGGTCGCGGCGCGAACCTCGCAAGCGCCGGAAGACGCGTTATCGCACGACCTAACCCGGCCGGGGATGCTCCTGCGGACGTTTCCGAACCGGGAAATGTCCCCGCGAGCTGCCGTGGGCACGAGGACGGCGCTGCCTGTGACGGACCGGCTTGCCGCCGTCGAATGCCGCTGGACCGCACTGCCGAACCGGGCGAGGTCAGTAGTGGGTGAGCACCCGGGCGGCCTGAACGACCCCGGAACAGATGCAGGCTCGGTTCTCAACGCCGGGCTCGCTGGCAGCGCACCACCGCATGCTGATCGCATCGTGCGCTGAGAGCGGATGTCCGCAAGTGCGGCAGAGGTCGGGGTGGGGCGCGAAGTTATCTGCGCGGACGGTTGGCGAGTCACCATGCATGTCGAGTCCGTAGAGACCCCCATTGCAAGGGCCAGATAGTAAGCGCCAGGGACCTACCAACCGGATGTCAGCAGCAATGTTCTCTGGTAGTCCCCACAGTACGGGCCGCCACGACATCTGCCTGAACCGAGTTCCGCGAGATGCAGTACGGTCGTCATCGGCGACACTGTTCGCGTGGCCATCACCGAACCCTGCCCCAGTGGCGTGATGATCACACTGCCGCAGGGAGACCTAATCAAAGACTCAGGAATTCTACGGACGCCGCTCAGCACAAGGAGTGAACGTCGGCGTCTACGCCTCGGTGATCAATGGCGGGCGCAATCGCCGCGGCGACACGGTCGTGCTCGCCTGAGCTGGGATTGACCGCCGCCCTTGCCGCGGCCTGTTAGAAGCGGCTCTCCAGTACGTGGCGCCTTCCATGAGATCAGCCGCCGGCGAGGTTGGCGTTCTCCGCCCCCGGTCCAGAGCACCAGCGCGACCAGGACGGCCACGGCGACGACAACTAGGAGGTACGCCCTGGCGTACCAGTTGCCGACGAGAAACGCAGGACGCGCACCGTGCGAAGCGGCAACGGATCTACCGGGTCCGCGGATTGACGTGACCAATTGGCCCGCTCGGTGCACGCGCGAGCTGGCTCGCGCCGCGGCGGCTACCGCGACCTCCGACCTCGACGCTGCGCGATCGGGCTAGTGCGAGGCTGCGCCCGGCCAACCACGCCCCCTGAGGCAAGTCCAGCACGGGCTCGGCCCCGCACGCATCGAAGAGCTGATCGCTGCATGCCGACGTGGGCCACCGCTGCCGCCCTCGCTGTTCAATTCCAGATTCATCGCACAACCGTCGCCGGGTTACTCCAGCGGCAAAAAGGGCATTTAGCCTCCCCTTCGCTCACCGGCTTAGCAGAGAATGGTCTAGGCGGATGCCAGACGCTTGGAGTCGAACTTGTCCATCCGGGGCCATTTGACGTTCCAGGCCCAGCCCAGCTTTTCGAAGATCCAGATCAATCTCGCGGTGATGTCGATCTGTCCCTTCAGAACGCCGTGACGAGCACAGCTCGGGTCGGTGTGGTGTGAGTTGTGCCACGACTCACCGAAGCTAAGGATCGCCAGGGGCCAGAAGTTGGCAGCCTTGTCGCCCGAGTCGAACGGTCGGTCGCCTACCATGTGGCAGATCGAGTTGATCGAGAACGTCACATGGTGCAGGAAGGAAACGCGCACCAGTCCTGCCCAGAAGAAGGCGGTAACGGCGCCTTGCCAGCTCCAGGACCACAACCCGCCGATGAGAGTAGGCAGCAAGAGGCTCGACGCTGCGATGTAGCCGTAGTGTTTGTCGAGCCAGACCATGGCCGGGTCCTTGAGTAGGTCCGGCGCGAAGCGCTCCGGGTTGGTCCGCTCTTTGTTGAAGAGCCAGCCCATGTGGGAATAGACGAAGCCCTTGGTCAGGGCCCGCTTGGTCGTACCGAACCGCCAGGGCGAGTGAGGATCGTTCTCCTCATCGCTGAACTGGTGGTGCCGGCGATGCTCGGCTACCCAGCCGATGGGCGACATCTCGAGTGACAAACAGGCCGCTACGGCCATGGTGATCTCGAGCCATCGCTTGGCCTTGTAGGCCCCATGGGTGAAGTAGCGGTGGAAGCCCGCCGTGACGCCGAGTCCGGCGATAACGTAGAACACCGCGCCCAAGACCACGTCGTGCCAACCGAGGCCCCAGCCCCAAAAGACCGGGACGGCGGCGGCCAGGGCCACCATGGGTCCGACGATGAAGAACCACAGCAATGTGATCTCGCCGTTGCCCTTCCCTTTCTCCGCGAGGAGTGGCTTGGGACGGCGACGGGGCTGTTCGGTCACCGGTTCCTTACTAGTAGTGGAGGCAGACAATGCCCCTCAAGACGAACCTGAGTGTATAAAAATGGGCAACACGTGACGCTGGGAGGCTCGAACCCGCTTTGGCTAAGAGAACCGATAAATGCAATCACAATCCACCTGACCAAGAAACGGCCCCGATAGACGCCTGTACGTGATCTGCGGTCAACTCATCAGCGTCATACGATCAGCGGCCCTGGTGGGAGAGCGCGATCGAGGCCTGTGACCTGCCGAACCCCGTTCCTGCCCTGCCGGGTGAACAGAGCGTGGCGTTCGATGAAGTTCAGCGCATCCCGTACGGCAGCGTGGTGCGCCTCCTCGATCTGTGCAGCGAGGTGCGCGTCGGCGACCGCCCACAAGCTCGACACCGACTTGACCGGGGAGAAGGTCAGGTCATAGCCAGCAACCGTCTGGGTGCGCGGACGCGACTTCCTCGCAATGGTGGCCGCGATCTCGCGGGCATCGATCGGATCACGGCCATGCTCGCTGCGGAAAACTCCCGCGCCACCTTTGGTACGCACATGTGCGCGCGCAGCCACGGAGACCGGCGTGTGCAGCGTCGCAATCCGCTTCGCCACCACGACCCGGAACGGGCTGACCTCGCCGGCGTAAACCTTGAACGGCGCACCCAGCCGGGTCGCTGCCCGGACGTTTGTGTCGGTCAAGTCGTCGGCGTCCAGCTGCTCCAACCGCTGGGCGGCGAGGGGATGCAGGCCGGCGCCGAACAGACCCGGCATCTGCTCCGCCGTGACCGCATCCCACACTCCGGTCGTCGATGCCGGCCAGGCCTGAGCCGACCCACGACCCCGGACTCTCACCCCGTTCGGTGTAGTAGGAGGCCAGCCCGACATGGCCTTCTCGGTGGCATCCAACGCCGCGACTTGCCGAGTCAGATAGTCATACCCCGACCCGGCGCTGAGCTTGTGAATGCTCATTGTGAATGCTCATTGTCACAACCACTAAAGGCGAACCGGGTCAACCTCGCGGTCAGCCAGGTCGGGGTTTCGTACCGGTGATGGGCCCCTATGTCAACGGCTCGCGGATCGCTGGATTCACTCCCTGCTTGTTTAGGGGTGAGAATCCGGCGGGGTATGTGGGGGGGTACTGTCCTGGGAGGTGGGTGTGGTGGAACGCCGCAGCGAAGAGCAGGGTGTTGAGGCTGGAAGCTCTGCCACGCAGCTTGCCGTTAGGCAGTCAGTCGTGCCTCTTT
>DATEWO010000479.1:0-5098 GCA_035257925.1 Propionibacteriaceae bacterium
AGGCGGCATGCTCGCCGAGCCGGGCGAGCGCGCCGACGATCGCCGCCGCCAGATCCTCAGGGATGGCGATCCCTTCGAGAGTCCGGCGGATCTCCGCGCTGAGCCTGCGGACCGCCTCCAGGTCTTCCGGGTTCAAGCGCGACAGCCGATCGAGTCGATCGTCGATCGACGCCGCGTCCGCCATGACCCGCCGGAAGGCGTCCGTCGTCACGCAGAAGCCAGCCGGCACGCGGATGCCTTCAATCCGCGAAAGCTCCCCCAGCTGCGCGGCCTTGCCCCCAACGACCGCGACCTGGGTCTGGTCGATCTCTTGTAAACCCAGCACGCAGCAGTCAGGCGGGAAGGACATCGCACTCCTGTCAGCATCAACCATTCGCCACCCCTAGATCCGTCGGTTCGGGCAGTAAAGGGTGGACGTGAGGATTCTCCGCCCGTCGGGGGTTCTTGCGGCACGCACCCTCCTCGCCAGACTTTCTCACGGCGGCGGGATTTCAACGATCAGCTCGAACCCCGTCCCACCTCCGGTGTGCAAGCCCGCTGGTTCGTTGAGAATCCGCACACGACTATCCATCTCGTTCACGGTGAGGCCGACGTCTCATCAAGGTCGGCCGCCAAACTGCCACCCGTGGACCTCGATCTCGGCGTACCGGTCCGGGCTCAAGCGAGCGCGAGCCGTTTCCGGGTCAGGCGATCGCAACAGTGCCGCGGTGCCCAACCAGGCCGCGCCGTCGTCGGAGAGCAGCGGCCCGTAAGCGATCAGGTTGTCGTCCGCTGCGACGGCGAGATCCGCTGCCTGTCCTGACCCAAGGCCGAGCACGAGGTAACGATTGCCGCCGACCCGACCACCCGGGAAGTCCCACATGGTGCGGCCGAGGATATTCCGCCAGCGGCGCAGCAACACGTCCCGGATACACACCGGCCTGGTAGCAGGGTTCATCGAAGACGAACGACCGGGCAGCCCCGCTATCCGGGAGGTCGACTATGTGACACTCCCAGTGATCGTGTCGCCGACGAACGTCGGACCACGGGCGATCATCTCCGACGCATACCGATCCATATAGGACCAGTGCTTGTCCAGCAGCTCAAGGCGCAATAGCCCGGAACCCGACCGATCGCGTTGGAAGCAGAAGAACTCCATGGTCATCAGTTTCTTCCGGGTCTGATTGGTTACCGCGGCTCTGCTACAGCGATCGGCTCGGGAACCGGAGGTGCCGCGACCGGTCGGACCCTCCGGTCCTGCCGGATCAGCCAGACTCCAACTGCTGCGACGGCCAGTCCTAACGCCACGCCCCATGGCGGCATCGCGGCCTGGAAGCCGATCAAGCCGCCGATGATGACGGCAACCGACAACGCTCGCGGAAAGACCCGCGCCCGCAACGATGCCAGGCCGAACAGCATCCAGCCGAGCGAAAAAAACACAACGCTGACCAACCAGGCGGCCATCAGCAGGCTGCCGCGTTTATCCGCGCCGAACATCACTGGAGCAACCTGAGCGAGCCACGGTACGGCGAAACCCTCGAACCACATGTCGCCGGCCAGGCCGAGGGTGCCGGTGGTCGCGGTGCAGAAGGCAACCGCTCCGAAAATTCCCGTCTCAGCTGCCTGCCGCCAATACAAGGCAACCAAGGCGATCAACAACAACGGAAACGTGATGGCGTACGCGGCGTTGAAGATCAGAAACACTGGATCGGTCATCATCGCGACAAGGTCGCTGCGGTCCATCACCAAGAATTGGCCAACGTGAGCCGCGGCGAACAGCCCGCCGGCGAAAACGGCGATCGGCCCTGCATACCTGCTGAGCGGCGATTCGGACATAGGTAATCTCCTTGGTCACGTCCGCGCATTCGGCGCGAACTGTTGATACTCCAGTGCGAACTTTGAGCCAGCTGCCTTCGTGGCGGCGCAAGCAGCTCGTACGGCCTGTTCCTTGCGCCGGTCGACCACTCAGAGTGCTCGAGACCACGGCGGAGGTTGAGCAGACTTCGATGCGCATGTCACACCCCCGACACAACCCGCGTACCGGCACGATCGTCGTCGTCGAGCTGTGCTGGCGGTTTGGTCCAGAACCGACGGTTGAAAACCAGCAGTCCAACAGCCACCACGCACCAGACCAGGCTGTAGAGCCAGGTCAGCCGGGTCGTGTCCGCACCTGCCTGCCACAAGGTGCTGGTCTCGATGGTGCCCTCAGTTGCGTGCGCGATCAGCGTGAGCAGCGAGCTGCCCGAGGCGTGGTTGAACAACCAGGCGTACCAGAAAGTCACGGCGATGGTCGCCAGGGCCTCGATCGGACTTGACCCGAACTGGGGCATTACAAAGAACGGGATATGCCAGATAGTGACCCCGATGGCCATGAGCACCGTGGCGGCGAGCGGTGTCCGGGTCGTCTGCAGCTTGGGCTGGGCCCAGCCGCGGAAGCTCGCTTCCTCTGGGAGTTGGGCGTTGAGGGGATTGACAATGTTGATGGCAATCGCCATGGGCAGGCTGTACCAGACGCTGAATTCAGCGATGTGCACGGCCGGTGCGCCGAAAGCGTTGTTCAGCCCGATTGACGCGAACTTGACCGCCAGAGGCACGCCCAGCGCGAGCGCGTACCAGATCCAGCTGACCCGCCAGCGGATCAACCGGGACCCCATCGCCTTCAGCCCAGCGACACCTTCGGTGAGGGACACGACGATCAACGCTGCGACCAGCACGCCGGGAGCGAAGAAGCTCTGCCAGGGAATGGCACCCCAGCTGAGGGCATAGGCGAGGAGAAAGAAAGTGATGACGGGATGTCGACGGATCACAGACATGACAGCCCCTTTCTGTTCTTAGGCCGTTGTTGACCCAACCTCACGATTGCGGATTTGCGATCGAAGCCCTAGCTGGCAGACACCCCGACCACGGGGCGGGTTTCTCCCATGCCGCCTCAAGGCGAGATCTTGTGCTTCCCGAAGCTAGGCGTCCGGCTGGAACCGATCGCCGGGGTGGGCGATACATTGGCCTATGACCGCCCGGCGATTACTGTGGCGCACCTGTTATCAAGCCTTGGCGAAACGTGTGTCGACGCCGGACTGGGCGTTCATGAACTATGGCTATGCTCCGGCGAGCCTAGATGTCGAGACGCCGCCGTTGAGTTCATCTGATGAACGGGATCGGCTGTGCATCCAGCTGTATTTGCATGCCATCGAGGGCTTTGATCTGCGAGACAGGGATGTCTTGGAGGTGGGCTCGGGACGAGGTGGCGGCGCCTCCTTCATTAGCCACTACCTGCAACCGCGCTCGATGACAGGGATGGACTTCTCCACCGAAGCGGTGGAGTTGTGCAACCGATACCGGCTGGCCCCAGGCTTGGTATTCGTCTGTGGAGACGCCCTTTCAATGCCATTTCCGGACTCATCCTTCGACGCCGTGGTCAATATCGAGTCTTCACACTGCTATGAGTCGATGGAGACGTTTCTTACTGAGGTGTGCCGGGTGCTGCGACCGGGTGGCCAGTTTTTCTTTGCCGATCTGCGCAGCATCGACGGCGTCAATACCGTTCGGGAACAGTTCCAGAGCTGTGACTTGATGGTCGAGAAGGAGACCGACATCACAAGCAATGTGCTGACCGCCCTGCAGCTGGACAATTCACGGAAGCTGGAACTCATCGACGCCTATATCCCTCGCGTGTTTCACCGACCGTTCCGGGTGTTCGCCGGCATCGCAGGCACCAGGAACTACAGCGGGCTCGAGAGGGGAAGGTTGCGCTACCTCAGCGCACAGTTGGTAAAAGGCAGTCCGGCACAGGCCTGAGTGGTTATGGGCTCTTCACAATGCAAAGTGTCTTCGGTGACGCGCTGATGCGCCGATTGTCGTCGAACTCGCGCAAAAACCAGATCTACAAGGCGTTCCGGGAGGTCGGGCGCGTGATGCGGACCGTGGCGCTGCTGTGGTTCCTCGCCGACTCGGGGCTGCGGGCACGGGTGACCGCGGCCACCAACAAGGCCGAGGCCTACAACGGGTTCTCCGCCTGGACCCCGGTTCGGCAACCAGGGCGTGATCGCCGAGAACGATCCGGCCGAGCAGGAAGAGTCGGTCAAAGGGAACTCGCTGCTGTGCAACCTGATCGTGTTCCACACCGCGATCGACATGATGGAGGTCATCCGGCAGCTGGTTGCCGAGGGGTGGCAGGTGACCGCTGAGGATCTGGCCCAGCTCTCGCCCTACCTGACCTCCCACATCCTCCGGTTCGGCGCCTACGCAACCGACGAACTCCACATCCCGCCGGACGTGTTCGACCCCGCGCTGGACGAGGTCGACTTTGGCGGCGAACAGCCCGCGGCCGCGTAGCAGGGCACGGTAACGCAGCAGAGCGTGGTTTAGCGCCTCCCCCATGCAGGGCGACACTGGAGGGCCGAGAATCCTCCATCGCTCACGCAGCACGCGTAACCCACGCAAATGTCCGCGGCCGGGCGCTCGTCCGGGATCGGCGCCGGCGCGATGCTGGCGGCAGCGCGGCTGGACCATCCCGGCGCGCGATGCCGGCGGGGCGTCGGCGATACTGTGGGCATGGAGTACGTGTCCAGAGTGCCGCGACCGCCGCTGGACGGGCTGATCGACGACCTTTACTACTTGGAGGGTGTGCCGCCGTACGCCCGGTTGACGCTGCCGCCGATGCCGTCGGCGTTGCTCATCGTCAACCTCGGGGCGCCGTTCCGCATCCGCGCCGGCACCGACATCGAGACGGCCGAGTACGCCGACGGCTGCGTGGTCACCGTGCCCACCCGCGCGTTGGAGTTCGGCTACCCACTCCGGACCCGGTCCGTCGGCGTGCACTTCAAGCCGTGGGGGCTGGCGCCGTTCCTGCCGATGCCCGCGGCCGAGCTGTGTGACCGGCCGGTGACGGTAGAGCAGGTTTGGGGCCGGCCCGCCATTGCTGAGCTGCGAGACCGGCTGGCCACGGCGGACGGACCGCACGAGATGCTGACGCTGCTCGAGGAGGAGCGAATGCGACGGCTGTGCGAGACCGCCGGCCTGGGGCTGGTCCGCCACACGAGCAGCGTCATCGCGGCGACCAACTGAGGCCACCATCCTTGCGGGGTCACCTCGATCGCTCTCGCGATCGAGGTCTCGAGAC
>DATEWO010000480.1:0-3750 GCA_035257925.1 Propionibacteriaceae bacterium
GTGGACTAGTGCAGGCGCCTTGAAAGCGCCCGAGCGGGAGACCGTTCCGTGGGTTCGAATCCCACCCTCGCCGCTTCTAAGACCGCGTTGGTTGCCGCCAGCAGGTCGTAGGCTGCCGGAGCTCTCATGGTCGGCCGGTAAGGTGCATCGGTGAGCGATTCAGGCGGCCCACAACCTCAGGAAGCACGGTTTGCGCTGACGGCCCCGCCTCCAGTGCGCTCACTGGCGATCAGCGCTGCCGCGGCTGTCATGGCGGCGGTCATGATCGTGCTCGGCAGTGTCCTGGATCTGCCGCAGGTCATCATGATTGCCGGTGTTGGCCTCATGATCTTTGCGGTGCTACTTGCTGTGGTTGCACTCGTGCTCACCGTACGGCTGCGTACCACATTGGTCTTGGACCCCAAGTCGATCACGATCATCAACGGGCGGCGCCGGCAGGTCGTGCCGTGGTCCATGATCGATGTTGTCAGACGGCAGGGATCGCGGTTGTTGTTGATCACCAAGCCTGAGGACGGCTCAGACCTAACCCTGCTCAATCCGCGGGCCGAAACCGATGCCACATTCTCCGCGCTGATCGCCGAGATTCAGAAGCGTCTGAACGCCGACCGCGGCTACCGAAAACTCCCCTAGCGCACCAGTCGGGTGCCGGGATTGGTTCAGCGGACCGGCCTGGATGTCGCGGCAACCTTGGGATCGTACGCGCAGACGTCGTTCACATCTTCACTCCGCGGAGATCGGGCACTCGATTTCTTCGTCGACTTGCTAGCTGTTGGGTCCTCGGCCTCATCGAGAGCGGCCTTGACCCTTTTGCGCATGAGCGAGAAGTCCGGGTTCGTGACGTAGAAACCACGTTCTCCATGCTTGAAGACGATGCTGCGGACATTGCCGTCCTTCACGCGCAGGCTTAGGTCGACCATCAGTGGCAAAACTTCCTGAGGCATATCTGTGTAAACGACTTGCTTCCCGGCCTTGGCGACGTCCTCATAGCGGGCCAGCATGTTGGTGGGATTGGCCTGCTTGATGATCGCATTGATCACGCAGCGCTGTCGGTCCATCCGGTCGAAGTCGCTCGAGCCGTAGCGCCCGCGGGCGTACCAGAGCGCGCGCCGCCCATTGAGCTTCTGATCCGGCCCTGGCTTGAGGAACTCCTTCGGCGGAACGCCGCGTTCTGAGTCGCCGCCGATGGGGATGTAGGTGTTGATATTGAGCCGGATGCCACCGAGGGCATTGATCATCTGGCTGAAGCCCTGCAAGTTGATCAGCACGTAGTAGTCCACCTGCAAGTCCAGTGCCTGGCCCACTGAAAGTTTGAGTGCGTCGGCGCCAAGATTGTCCGTCGGGCCAAGAATGTCTTTGGGTACAGAGCGCGGCAAATTGCGGTACATCGCGTTCAGGAAGTATTCGGGATCGTTGCCGTTCCCATTCGTGAACCCGTAGGGATAGCGCTTGCGCAGCGGTGACCGCGATGGGAAGGGCATCCGAGCTGTGGTGCGGGGCAGGCTGAAGAGCGCGGTATTGCCAGTCTTGGTGTCGATGCTTGCCAAGATCACGGTGTCGGTGCGAGTGCCTATCCGGCCCGGTCCGGCGTCCCCTCCGAGCAGCAGCACGTTCAGCCGCGGCTTGCCAGCCCAGGGGTCCTGCGGTTGGGGCTCGCCGGGCACGGTCTGGGTGGCCTCGAGAGTTGGACGAGTCGCGCTCTTGGTGTCCTTCTCACTCTGGAACACCGCTGCGACTGAGCTTGCCGTGACGTAGGAGTAGTGCGCGGCAACCGCCGTGGGAGCAGCGACAGCGAAGGAAAGGAGGCAGACGAGAAGGCCGCCTATCACCCGCTGACCCGGCGTCGGGCGGCCGCGCAGACTGAGGTGACTGGCGATGATGACGGCTACCCACACGATGCCGATCACGACCAAGGCAACCGCCCCTCGACGCAGCGTCGTGGGGTCGACAGCCCGCTCTAATAGGCCTTGACGGTCGAATACGGCATAGACGCCGAGTGCGAGCAGGCCTGCCGCGAAAAGACCAAGAATGATGCTGCCGATGATGCGGCGCCGGCCCGCGATCAGGCCTAGTCCGGGGATCGCAGTCCCGGCCACTGTCAGGGCAACGGCTCGCCGGAACGTGCGCGGCGGCGGCGTTCTATCGGCCATACGGGCGGGCGCGGGACGTGGAGCGGGGAGCTGCCAGCTCCACGTACCTTGCTCCGATTGGTGTGGCATCAACATCCCTATTTGGCGCGACCGGAATGGAAACCCGCTCCACAATACGTGCCTGATCGGCTCAATATGCGTTTGGCAGATTAATGTGCCGATTACTCTGCTGGCCGGCGGAATTGCGGACGCCGCGCCAACGTGCTGCGAGGATTCACTTTGCTTTGCGTATCGTCCTGTCGGTAGTCTTGCCCAGCGTTCCTGCCGCGGGGCGTTTGATTATTGGGGAGGCGTCGCCTAGTCCGGTCTATGGCGCCCGCCTGCTAAGCGGGTTGAGGGCACAACCCTCTCGCGGGTTCAAATCCCGCCGCCTCCGCCACCGTCTGCTCAGTTCCCCGGCCGCCTGTACTGGGCATTAATCGGCCCTTCGACAGGCTCAGGGCGCGTTTAAGCGGCCGCAGGGTTGCTCGTTTAAGCGGGCTCATGGACGCGCCTTTAAGCAGGCGCAGGGCGCGCGTTAAGCAGGCTCGCGCCATGACAAGCAATTAGTGGGACTGCTCTCGCCACGCCTTCGAGCCCGCTGAGACGGCATCCTTGAACTGGTGGGCTCGCTTGCGGGCCATCTCGGTCGGAGATTCCTCCAATTGGTCGATCCACTTCATCGCCGCTTGACCGAGCGCGGTGGCGGACAGCGCTGCCCCGATCAGCCACAAGAAAAAGCCAACGCAGGCCAATACCACGCCTGAGCTCATCAAGCTGCGGTTGACTTCGAACCTCGGTCGAGACGTCAAGTTGCTCATCAAGATCCTCCTCTTCGAATGCAGTGCGGATCCCGCGGTGGGCTGCTTTCCATCATGCTTACCCCGCGGCGGCCAGCATCACCCCAGTCGGGTGAATCCTTCTCAGCCGTGGAGATCGGTTGCTGAGGCCGGCTGTACGGACCAGCTCGCGGGTGCGTCGTCGGTGTCGGTGGCCGCGTCCGCCGCGGTGGCATGTACCTTGCCAGGCTTGTGGTGGGCCGGTGCATAGATCGCATACACCTGCATCGGCTCGTCGCCGATATTGGTGATGTTGTGCCAGGTACCTGCCGGCACTAGGACGCACCATCCGTCGGACACTTCCTGGTCGAACTCGAGGTTGTCCCGGCTGGGTCCCATCTGAACGCGGCCGCGACCCGCGTCCAGTCGGAGAAACTGATCAGTCTCCGGATGCGCCTCGAGACCAATGTCCCCGCCCTCAGGAATCGACATGAAGGTCAGCTGCAAATACCTGCCGCTCCAGGCGACGGTGCGGTAGTTGGAGTTCTCCACCGTCTGCTGTTCGAGATTGAAGGACTGGGGATCGGGTCCGACGTCCTTGATTGCCATGTCGTGCTCTTTCTGTTTGTGGTTGCTTACTTGTCGCCAGTGTTGCCCATGCCACTGGGTGGTTCCTGGGCGTCACGGAGTCATAGGCGGTAGACCCGGCGCGCATTGTCGCGGGCGATCAAGGATGCTGCATGATCGGCATCGTGACTCGTCATCTCTCCGTCCCTGATCAGCTGGCCCAGTACGGCTGAAAGGCCACGCCGGAACAGCTCAGCCCCGAGGCAGTACAGCTCGGC
>DATEWO010000481.1:0-8611 GCA_035257925.1 Propionibacteriaceae bacterium
ATCGACTGTATTTGCCGCTGAGGAAAGTGACCAACGTCCCGCCAATTTGGGCCCTCTCGCGCAGCGCGCGGGCCTCTACTCCGCCTAGTTGGATCTAGCACGGAGTAACAGTAGCTAGCGCGAACTGAGACCCATCGAGCTCGCCGCAGGCCGCTCGTGGGCGGCAATCAGGGTGTAGAAACTCAGCGCGAGAGGCGGCGTCGTGACGCAGCTGGCCGTGCGCAGGCTCGCCGCCCGGTTCGAACCGGCACCGGACCGATGCTGTGTGGTCCTCGATGCCGACTGATGTGATTCGCCGAGGCCGCCGACCAGTGTGTATCTTGGTCCGTTGGTGCCGCCTGGCGTGCGGCATCTACGCGCCCCTATAGCTCAGCAGGCAGAGCGTCTCCATGGTAAGGAGAAGGTCTGCGGTTCGATTCCGCATGGGGGCTCGGCCTCCGTCTCCGATGCCACCGCGCATCGGCGGAATATGCGGTTCATCCAGACCGTTGCGCGACCGGGAAACTGGTAGGGGAGACCGCAGCGGGATAGCTCAGGCGGTAGAGCAAGCGGCTCATAATCGCTGTGTCGCGGGTTCGAGTCCCGCTCCCGCTACCGGCACCACGAGCACCGACAGATTTGAGGACGACCATGGCCAAGACCGTCGATGTACGGCCAAAGATCACGCTGGCTTGTACACAGTGCAAGGAGCGGAACTACATCACCAAGAAGAACCGGCGTAATGATCCGGATCGCCTTGAGCTGAAGAAGTTCTGCCCACGCTGCAAGGCCCATACCGCACACCGTGAGACCCGCTGACCAAGCTGAGTCATCACAATCTCCCGGTCATCGGGCTCGCGCACGGCAGCAGACACCCGGAGGGCAGTCTCGGTATCGAGCGGCTCATGGCTGCCGTCGCCGAGCAGGCACAGATCCCTGCGGTACCGGCGTACCTTGACTTCGCACAGCCTGATCTGAACGCAGCCGCCCACCAACTGGCCGACGCTGGCCATACCACGGCCGTCGTAGTGCCCCTGCTCTTCACAGAGGCGTATCACGCCACCATCGATGTCCCCGAGAGGGTGCAGGATGTTGCCGAGTCCCTGCCCCTCAAGCTGGTCGTTGCTGACATCTTGGGTACTGGCGAGGACGTCGCGCAGCTGCTCCGCCAAAGCCTGGATGACGCAGGCATTGACGAGCACAATTCAGTACTCCTCTTCGCTGTCGGGTCGTCCAAACCGGAGGCCAACCAGGCCGTTTTTGATCTTGCCGATCGGCTGGCCCAGGGCCGTCGATCTCCGGTACGCGGATGTTTCGGCACCTGCGCGCCGGGCGTCACCGATGTGCTCGACGGATTGGCAGAACCGGTCGCGGTGCTGCCACTGTTCCTCGCAGAGGGGCTGCTGCTCTCCCCGATACGCGCTCTCGCTTCTCGGCACGGCTGGCGCGTTGCAGAACCGCTGGGTGAGCGCGCGGCCGACCTGGTCCGGCTACGCTACGACGCCGCCTACGCGCAACATGCGCCCTAAGCCCTTCGACAGGCTCAGGTCGGCGCTTGTCGAAGGGCGCTTCGACAGGCTCGGCGTGCATGGTCCGTTAGCGTTGCATCCATGGCCATCACGGAGGCGCACGCCGGCCGACGCTATCCAGCTATCGATCCATATCAGGTCTCTGCGGCGAAGATCGCCGAGTTCGCAACAGCACTGGGCGACGACAACCCTCGATATCGCAGCGAGTCGCCGATCGCTCCGCCGACCTTTGCCACGGTCATCTCCGCACCAGCGTGGAACCAGCTGTTCAGCGACCCGGAGCTGGAACTGTCGCTGGAGCGGATCGTGCACGGGGACCAACGCTTCACCTTCTTGCGGCCGTTGCGCGCAGGTGATGTGGTGATCGCGAAGGTGACCATCGACAGGGTTCGGGTGCGCGCAGGTTCAGAGCTGATTTCGGCCACTGTCGACATGTCAGGTCGCGATGGCGAGGAGATCTGTTCCGTGCGAGCCACTTTCTACCATGCACGAGAGGCACTGGCATGAAAGCCACCGTGGCAGATGCCGTGGAAATCGGCACTCAGCTGCCGTCGCTCAGCGTCCGTTTCACCAGGGAACGGCTGGTGCGCTACGCCGGCGCTTCGACTGACTTCAATCCAATCCACTACTCCGAACACTTCGCCAAGCGGGCTGGGCTGTCCGGCGTCATCGCGCACGGGATGCTCACCATGGGTACCGCACTTCGGGTAGTTACCAATTGGGTTGGCGATCCGAGCCGGGTGACCTCCTACTCCGCCCGGTTCCCCAGGCCAGTGGTCGTGCCCGACGACGCGGACGGCATCGAGGTGGAATTCAGTGCCAGCGTCTCGGCGATCGAGGGATCGCTGGTGACCGTCAGCATCGAAGCGATCAGCGATGGGCAGAAGGTGCTGGGAGCGGCTCGAGCAGAAGTTGATCTTGGTGTGCGGGTTCCGCATCGTGATCATGAAGGCTCCCATGTGCCCTGAGCCCTTCGACAAGCTCAGGACGGCGCTTGTTGAAGGGCACACTGATGGGCTTCGACCGGCTCAGCCCGCATATCTGCGCCCTGAGCCTGCTGACCTGCGCCCTGAGCCTGTCGAAGGGCGGGAGCTGCTAGCCGATCACACGACGCTGCGGGTGGGTGGTCCGGCACGTCGGATGATCACTGCCGAGACGGAGGCGGAGCTGGTCGAGGCCGTAACGGACCTCGATGCGAGCGGCGAACCGCTGCTGGTGCTGGGTGGCGGCTCGAATCTCCTGGTCGATGACGCCGGCTTCGATGGCACCGTCGTCAAGGTCGCGACGCGCGGCATTGCCGAGGACACGGCGGCATGTTCCGGCGCGGTGATCACTGTGGCAGCCGGCGAACCGTGGGATCCGCTGGTGAGCCACGCCATCGAGCGTGGCTGGAGCGGGATTGAAACCATGTCCGGCATCCCCGGCCTGGTAGGTGCGACACCGATCCAGAACGTCGGTGCGTACGGAGCCGATGTGAGCGAGCTGATCTCGATGGTGCGTACAGTCGACCGGTCCACCAGGCAGCGCAAGACCTTCTTTCCGGTCGAATGCGGCTTCGGCTACCGAACGTCGCGTTTCAAGTCCGATCCGGGACGCTTCGTCGTGCTGTCGGTGACTTTTCAACTTGCGCTGGGCTCGATGTCACAGCCGATCCGTTATCCCGAGCTAGCCCGCTTGCTGGGCGTTGAAGTGGGGCAGCGTGCTCCAGCTGCGGAGGTGCGCGAAGCCGTATTGGCGCTGCGCAGCGCTAAAGGAATGGTGCTCGTGGAAGATGATCATGACACCTGGAGCGCCGGGTCCTTCTTCACCAACCCCATCCTCAGCCAGGCAACGGCTGGGGCTTTACCGGCAGACGCGCCTCGCTTCAGCCAACCTGATGGCAGGGTCAAAACCAGTGCCGCCTGGCTCATCGAACAGGCCGGCTTTAGGAAGGGGTACGGGCGTGGGGCCGCCCGACTGTCGGCAAAACACACGCTGGCGCTGACCAATCGAGGCGGAGCCAGCGCGGCGGAACTGCTGAGCCTGGCGCGGGAGATCCGCGCCGGTGTGCAGGCCAAATACGGCGTCGAATTGGTGCCTGAGCCGGTCCTCGTAGGGTGTGAGCTATGAGCCTGGCCCGGTTCGTCGTGTGGGCACCACGACGGTCCTCTGTCACGTTGATGATCAAGAAGGTCGGCGAAGCCACGCCAGTTGAGGTGGCGATGACACAGGACGACGACGGATGGTGGTTCCCGGCTGAGCCGCTGCCGGACGATGGCATCGGTGAGTTCGACTACGGCTTCATCCTCGACAACTCCGGCACTGTACTTCCAGATCCACGCTCCCGGCGCCAACCAGCTGGTGTGCACGGCTGGTCGCGGACCTTCGATGCAGACGAGTTCGTCTGGTCCGACCAGAAATGGACCGGCCGCCAGCTCGCCGGTTCCATCGTCTACGAACTGCATATCGGCACCTTCACTCCCGAAGGGACACTGACGGCCGCGATTGACCGGATCGATCATCTGGTGGAGCTCGGCGTCGACTTGGTCGAGCTGATGCCGGTCAATGCCTTCAACGGTCTGCACAATTGGGGCTACGACGGTGTGCTGTGGTACGCCGTGCACGAAGGCTATGGCGGCCCGCTCGGTTACATGCAGTTCGTCGATGCGTGCCATCAAGCAGGTCTTGGAGTCATCCAGGATGTCGTCTACAACCATCTCGGTCCGAGCGGCAACTACTTGTCGCAATTTGCGCCGTACCTGCGGAGCGACGCCGGCCCTACCGTCTGGGGAGATGAACCGAATCTGGACGGCGAGGAGTCCGACGAGGTACGCCGCTACATCATCGATAACGCCTTGATGTTCCTCACCGACTATCACGTCGACGGGCTGCGGCTGGACGCCGTGCACGCGCTGCACGACACGCGAGCGACGCATCTGCTCGAAGAGTTGAATATCGAGGTCTCCGCGCGCAGCACCTTCCTACGCCGACCAATGCCGCTCATCGCCGAATCGGACCTGAACGACCCTCGGCTGATCACAGCCCGAGAGGGCGGCGGCTACGGCCTGACCGCACAGTGGAGCGATGACTTTCACCATGCGCTCTACGTAAGCCTGACCGGCGATACCAGCGGCTATTACGCCGATTTCGACTCACTTGCCGCGCTCGGCAAGGTGTATGAAAGCGGTTTCTTCCACACCGGCACCCGGTCCAGCTTCCGAGGCCGAACCCACGGACATCCGATTGACACCTGGCGTACGCCGACCTGGCGCTTGGTGGTCTGTTCGGACAACCATGATCAAATCGGTAATCGCGCCAGAGGCGAGCGGCTCTCGAGCAAGATCACGCCAGCACAGCAGGGTATTGCGGCAATGCTGACTCTGCTCAGTCCCTTCACACCGATGATCTTCATGGGCGAGGAATGGGGAGCCGCGACGCCTTGGCGCTTCTTTACCTCCCACCCTGAGCCCGAGCTCGCTGAGATGGTCCGCGCTGGCCGGCTTGAGGAGTTCGCTCAAATGGAGTGGGACACCAGCGAGGTACCGGATCCCCAGGACCCGCGGACCTTCGAGGTATCGAGGCTGGACTGGTCGGAGCCTGAGCGGCCCGACCACGCCAAGTTGCTCGACCTGACCAGGCGGTTGATCAACATCCGTCGTACCTATCCAGACCTCACCGACCCGCGGTTCGACGAGGGACGGGCGGTGTCGAACGACGATGCCGGCTGGCTGCTGCTGGAGCGCGGCGACATGATCATGGTGGTCAATTTCCACGACCATCCGACTGAAGTGGATGTGGGACGTGCGGTGGCTCCAGTGATCATCATCGGGGAGATCGAGGTGGCTGGCGACGTGGTGCGGCTGGGACCGCACAGCGCGCTTGCGGCCGATACAACCCAGCAGCGGCTCTTCTCCACTCCCCGGCGTGCAGCCGCCATGCTCCGGGGCAGCTAGACCGTGACCAGTGCACTCGGCCAGCAGAGCACTAGACTCACGCACCTCCCGTCCTGTATCCCGGAGCAGAAATGACTATGCCACTGTCCGACCTCAGTCACGCCGAGCTGACTGTGCTGCATGAGGAGCAAACCTCGGCATACGACGCGCTGGTAGCCAAGGGGCTGAAGCTGGACCTGACACGTGGCAAGCCGTCAGCTGCGCAGCTGGACTTGTCCAATGAGCTGCTCACCCTGCCAGGTGAGGGCATCTATATGGACTCAACCGGCACAGATTGTCGAAACTACGGCGGCACCCAAGGGCTCCCAGCGATCCGGACGATCTTCGCGCCGCTACTCAATGTGCCTGTCGATCAGCTCGTCGCCGGCGACAATTCGAGCTTGTCGATCATGCACGACACCCTGGTGTACGCCCTCCTCAAGGGCACCGTTGACTCGGTTGAGTCGTGGTCGAAAACACCGATCAAGTTCATCTGCCCGGTTCCCGGTTACGATCGCCACTTTGCGCTCTGCGAGCAGTTCGACATCGAGATGATCCCGGTTCCGCTCAGCCAGCATGGGCCCGATCTGGATCAGGTACGACAGCTGGTCGCCGACGACCCATCGATCAAGGGCATGTGGATCGTGCCGATGTATTCAAATCCCACTGGCGCGGTCTACACCGAGGACGTCACCCGTGCACTTCTCGAGATGCCCGCAGCGGGAGACTTCCGAATGTTCTGGGACAACGCGTACGCGGTGCACCACCTGACAGACGTTGAGACGCCTGCACTCGATGTGCTCGCCATGGCGGCGGAGGCGGGCCATCGGAACCGGGTCTTCCTTTTCGCCTCGACATCCAAGATCACCTTCGCCGGCGCGGGCGTCTCGTTCTTCGCGAGCTCGCCCTCGAACGTCGATTGGTACCTGCAGCACCTGAGCAAGCGGAGCATCGGGCCCGACAAGATCAACCATCTGCGGCACGCGTTGTACCTCAAAGGCGCAGACGGGGTGACAGCGCTCATGCGCCGGCATCGCGAGATTTTGGCTCCCAAGTTCGACCAGGTGACCTCCATCCTGAGCAAGCGGCTTGGAGACTGTGAGGCGGCAACCTGGACTGACCCTGACGGTGGATACTTCATCAGCCTCGACGTGGCCGATGGCACGGCGACCCGGGTGGTAGCGCTGGCCAAGCAAGCAGGCATCGCGATGACCGGAGCTGGTGCGGCCTTCCCTCACGGTCGAGACCCGCGCGACCGGAACATCAGGATCGCCCCCACCTTCCCTTCGCCCGAGGAGGTGGCAGTCGCCATTGACGGGCTCGCCACCTGTGTCTTGCTTGCCGCCACGGAGAAGCTACTCGAGGAATCGGTCTAGCTCACCAGTACCGCAGCGGCCAGGCCAAGCATGATCAGTGCTGAGCAGACAGCGATTCCCAGCTGCCCTCGGCGACCGCGAAGCAGCCGGCCGAGCAGGCTCCCGCCTCCCGTCAACATAAGTTGCCAGACCGCGGATGCCAGGAATGCGCCAATGGCGAAGAGAACCACGGCCAGCCAAGATGAATGGCCTTCGCTTGCGGAGCGGCCGACAATGACCGCAGCAAACGTGATCACGGTGGCTGGATTGATAGCTGTGAGCCCGACCAGGCTGAAGTAAGCGCGGGCGGGAGTCAGTCTGCTCAGTTGGGCGCGGGTTCCAGAATCGCCGCGATAGCGACGAAGGGCCAGACGCATGGTATGAACCGCAAGCACTGCCAGTGTGATCGCCGCCGCAGATGACAGCCAGCCAGACACCTCGCCGACCATCACCTGCAGGCCTGTTCCGCCGACCGCGGCCAGGATGGCGTACGCGCCGTCCACTGAGGCGACGCCTAGCGCGGCGGCCACGGCGGTGATCGTGCGCTCCCGCGCGCCGAGACCGATGAGATAGGTGCCGATGGCTCCTATGGGCATCGCAACTGCCAGACCGGCGACAGCGCCCGATACGAGATCGCTGATCACGATCGTCGGAAGTGCGCACGACTGCGTCGCCCACGCTGCTCGCGGCTCATGCGTCGCTGGGCAAGCGAAGATGGACGGGTCACAGCGGTCATGACTGCAGACTTACACCGCCAGCTCTCGACGACAAATCTTTTTGAGTTGGGCAAAACATCCCGATTGTCGAGATTGGTTGCAGAAGACCGTGACTAATGGTGTGAAGCGCTCCTAGCATCGTTTTCTCGGGGAGTCGACCGCGACACTTCCGAAGTGCTCGCCATCAAGCAAAGAAGTTATGTCGATGGCACGAGACCCCTCCTCCGAGCCACTGTCCTCCGACGATTCCTGGGGCCTGCTCCTGGTCCCCATCCTCACTTGTGTGGCGCTGATCGTTTCGGCATTTATCTGGCTCTAGGAGGCAGCGGACGAGTAAACCCGGCGAATCGCTCGTGGACTCTGACGCTGCTCCCTCCCAAGGCTGAGGCCTTCTGCCGGAGCATTTCCAGTGCACGTGGAGTCACGGAGCCATAGACCTCGGTCTCCCGCAAGGTGATCAAGTGGGCCAGCTTGCGGAACTCATCTCGACCAATCTCCAAGTGAAGCTCCAGCGACGCGGAGTCGGGATGGACAGCCACCACGGTCATCTGAGCTGTGTCCTCGGCGATGTAGAAGCCGTACTCCATGAGCTGTGGTTCAGCTGACTCAATGAACTGGACCAGCCGTCGGATCCCTGCTCTCAGCTCGGCCAGCCCGCCTTGATGGATATCGGAACGATCGAGGTAAACAACCAGGCCGGGCGGTCCCCATGCCGAATCAGAAAACACATCCCAGCGTACGGTGAGCGGTGGAAGTGGATAATCCGGGTCGACCGGCCAACCGTTCGACTCCGGTCGGAATCCTGACTACACTCGATCCCTTGGTGGCAAATCACCGTTGTTTTGGTGCGCCCTCGTACCGGCGTACGGCATGCAAAAGCATCGGGTGGAGGGCTTCCGGAGGGCAATAGCTCAATTGGCAGAGCATCGGTCTCCAAAACCGAAGGTTGGGGGTTCAAGTCCCTCTTGCCCTGCAGGCTGAGAAGCAAGTGACAGCAGGAAAGGTCGTAGCGTGGCAGACAAGGAAGAAGTGGAGCCGACCGCCGAGTCGAGCCCTACCCAGTCGAGCCCTGCCCAGTCGAGCCCTGCCCAGTCGAACGCTGCCCAGTCGAACGCTGCCCA
>DATEWO010000482.1:0-4692 GCA_035257925.1 Propionibacteriaceae bacterium
AACACCCGTTTGATGGTCACGTTGGCCCTCTCGGTGGCCACCCTCTTCGTGGGGATTCCGCTAGCCGCCGCAGCCGGACCCACTGTGCTCGTCGCCCACCGCGGCGTAGGCACCTCCACACAAATCAAATACGGCTTCCCCGAGGAATCACTGCCCGCGTTCGACTGGGCGGTCAAAAACGGTGCCGACATCGTCGACTTCGACGCACAAGTCACTTCAGACAACCAGCTGGTGGTAATGCATGATGACACGCTCAACCGGACCACAAACTGCACTGGCGATGTTCGGAAGCGCACCCTGCCGTACATCAAAAAATGTTGGATGGAGCTGCCTATCGACCGCAACGGCAACGGCGACCCCGACAACACGCCGTATCATCCGCCGTCGGTCAGCCAGGCGCTCGACGCGTTGCGGAATCGAGTGGACTCGCATGGTCAGCCGATCAAGATCGACATAGAGCTGAAAGGCTCGTACTGGACCCAAAGCACGGTCAACTATCTGCGGGACAAACTGAAGAGTCGGGGCATGCTCACTCAGCGAGTCAACGTCCACGCATTCAGCTTCACTCGAGCCGACTACATCGTGAAGGCTGGCATCCCGAACCGCGGCTACGCGGTGCCGACGGCTGGGCCGCTGCCAACCGCCGCGAAAGCGAAACAGTACGGCAACAACATTTTCATCCACTACGACCTCGCGACCCCGGAGTGGGTCAGGAAATACAATGCCGCGGGCCTGAAGGTGTGGATTTTTACGATGGACACAAATCTTGAGTACAACGCGGCGTTGGCGCTTGGTGACGTTTACGCCTGGCAGGTCGACGATTTGATCGAGGCTCAGGATTACCTTGAGGGGGCCGGATGATAGCCGAAACGCTAGCGACTGTCCCGATCAATTAGGACATAGCGGCGGTCACCGTACGCAAAAGCCTGTCCAAGACGCATAAGCGGCTTCGCTGAGACAGGTCCGACTGAGGACAAAACAATGCGCGCAGCTCGGTGGCATAACGGTTTGATTACGTTGCGATCAGTCCTGGCTCGAACTAATACGGGTCGGTAACAGCCCGGACACGGTCGGCGGGGATGGCCTCGATGCCTCGGCATCCCAAGTTAGATTCTTTGCGCCGTCTGCCCCATTCAGGAGAGTCAATGAGGAATGTCGTACGTGCTCTGAAGGCCATGATCGCCGTTGGGGCTGCCATAACCCTGCTGGCGCCTACCGCGGAAGCTGAGACTCTCCTGGAACAGATTGCTGTCGCTCACCGCGGTGGAGCAGTGACCCGATTTGGCGAAGGCACGATGCTCTCCTACCAGGACGCGGTGAAGAACGGCGCCCAAATCCTCGAAGGTGATATCCACTGGACAAAGGACAGCCCCAGCGATTCAGACTCGGTGGGCTCCATAGTGATCATCCATGACTCCACGCTCGACCGGGTCACGAACTGCTCGGGAAAAGTCTCCTCCTGGTACTGGGGGTCAATCCGTGACAAGTGCTACGTCAACCTTGGCGTTACCAGTCGGCCAAAGCTGATCCGAATCAATGACCTGGTCGCGTACGCCAATTCCCAACGGAAGACGCTCGCCATTAACCTCAAGAACTCCACCATCACCACCGCGCAAGCCAAGCAGTTATGGGGCCACCTCAAAAACTCCAAGGTTCATCTTCATGCCGCTTGGTCCAACCGGGCTGCACTCTACAAGGTCAGGGACCAGGACAGGGCCGACTCCAGCCGCAGCATCAACTATGCGCTGTCGACGGGAGGGGACGGCGGGTGGCCATCGGTCTCCACGGTGAAGAGTTTTGGCACCTACTTGTACGCGAAGAAGTCGATTCCCGCGAGTCAAATGAACACCTACAAGAAAAATGGCATCAGGGTGATTCTGTGGACCGGCAATGACCACGAGGACTACGAAGAGATGACCTCACTCGAGCCATACGGCGTGATTGTCGATGACGTGAAGCACTTCCAGGCTTGGCGCCAGACGCAGATATAACGTCACAGGCCGGCACCGCCCGACGTGATAAGAGCCTCGACCGCGATTTGGTCGAGGCTCTATCTCTTTTGTGCGGCTTACTTGTGCGGTGCTTTTCTTACGGGTCGATGTTCCGCAGCTCGGAGATCAAGTATCGCCCGATCAGCAATGATTATCCCTGTACCTCGACCTCGTAAATGCCGCCGCGGTAGCCGTTTCCTTCCTTCGGCAGTGAGGTCAGATACACCAGGACATATCGGGTGGTCACATCTTTCTCTGCTGTCAGAGTGGCCGATTGGCCGGCCTTCGATTCGGCGGCTACCGTACGCCAGCGCTTGTCGGAGCTCATCGGTGGCTGCGGAGTCTGAGCGGGGTCCGTCTCAGGCACCCGGAATTCGACAGCAGTGCCGGAGCCGCTCAGGGTGAGGTGCACCGAGCGCACCTGCTGCGGAGTCTCCAGGTCGAGTACCAGGCCGACACCGCGCTTGATGTTGCCCAGTTTCGGGTTGCCAAAGTACTGAACCGTACGCCAGCGGGTGGCTGGGTCGCCATCGTAGGCGAGACGGACCTCGTCAGGATTCTCGGTCTTGTCCTCGCCCTGTGGGTCGAAATCCCGCGCCCCGGCGATGGTCAGCTTCTTCGGTTGAGCCGGCGAGCGCTCGGAGGTGTCTGATTGATCGTTCGTTTCCGGTGCGGCGGACAGACGCCGGTCCAGAATGATCGCGGAAATGATGCCCACCGCAACGAGTAACACCGCGAGCACCAGGAGTAAGCCGATCCAGCGCCTCTTGCGCTGCTGCGGGGCGGGGGGTGGGGCCGAGGGCCTGGCTCGCGGTGGCCGGGCCGTGGCAGCTCCCGAGGCAGGCCTGCCGGCTGAGACCCGCGTGTGTTGAGTGGTAGGCGGGGCGGTGGCCGCTGGGACCGTGCGGGTGCGGATGGCTTCCTGTCGCGTAGTCGTCTGATCGAGGAGCGAAGAAACGGGCTGAGCGGTTGCTGCAGGATCGGCTGCCGGCGATCGGCCGGTCACGGGAGGGATCGGTTGGCGTAGCCGTCGCTCCAGGTCGGGTGCCGCATCAGCGCTGCCGAGCACCTTGGTCAACGCCGTGACGATGCCTCCGGCGGTAGTGATGGCGGGTTCGTGATGTCGGGGCGGATCGCCGAGAATCTGGTCGCACACATTGTCCAGCGCCGGCGATACACCGGCCCGCACCTGCCGCGGCGTCATCCAGCGCCGTCCCATTGACGGGGCATCGGGTAGGCCGAACGCCGGACCTCCGGGCCAGCGGCACACCAGCGAGGCATAGAGCAATCGGCCCAGATCTGTGACATCGACAAGCTCTGGGGTGTTGGCACCCTGTACCGCATCACTGGCGATAGGCCGGAGCGCGGCCTCGATCAGCAAACCTACGATCTTGACGTTCCCGGTCGGGGTGATGATCACCGTTTCAGGACTGATCCGGCGGTGGTAGAGACCGAGACCGTGCACGCCGGCAAGCGCGTCCGCGACCTCCCGGGTGATCCAGGCGGCCTCCAGGCCGGAGAGCGGGCCGTGGCTCAAGATCATCTCAAGCGACTGCCCCGTTGCGTACTCACAGACGATGTAGGACCCCACCGCCGGATCGCTGCTGTGCACCGCATCGAGCACCCGGAGGAACCGAGAATCCGTGGCTACTGATGCCTTGCGGGCCGCGGTCAGCAGCTCGTCTTCGCCGGGGTCACCTGGGGCAAGCAGGTGGACCAGTACTGATCGGGACAGCACCTGGTCAAAGGCTCGCCAGGTGACGGTCGGCTGGGATTCCCCGATCAACTCCTCGAGGCGGTAGCGCGAAGCCAGTACTGTCCCGGCCGGCAGGGTCGCGGCCGGCAACTCGTTCCCGCCTTCCTCGACACCCTGGGCAGCTGTCGCCTGAACCATGGCTTTTGCGCCCTCCTCACCAGCTCCTTCGATGGTAGGAGACGGCGGCCTGATCACCGTTGGCGAATCGCCGGATGATCCGAAGTCGGCAAATCGATCACCGCTCGCTTCGATCACGGCTTCCTCACGGGTTTGCAACGTCTCACGGTTCGCATCGTTACCCCGCCGCAGCAGGGTCGTCACGATCTGGCTGACCTCATAGATCCGCATCAACCGCGCCAACACCAGGAACATGCCGACCGCCACCACGCCGGCAACCGCCAATCCGAGTGCTAATGCCAGCTTGGAACCCAACTGACTCGTGAACGCCCAGGAGATCAGCCAGGCGGCGATTGCCGCCGGAGTCACGGCCAAGAGCAACCGTACGCAATGCCGCACCAGCTCTTCGGCATCAAGATCGGGAAGCTTGCGACGCAGTGTCGAGAAAGAGACTGGCAGGCCGATCAGGTAGGCCGCCGAATAGGCGAAGGCCAGGCCCGTCGCCACCAGCGCTGGATCGTCGAGCAGCAGAACCGCGGCCACGCCGAGGACGACGTTGATCCCCGCGATCAGGCATTGCAGGAAGAAAGTGGTACGCGTGTCCTCCAGCGCGTAGAAAGCGCGGAGGCAGACGTATTGAACCGTGAATGGCACCAGCCCGATCGCCAGCGCCATCAGTGCCCCGCCGACGTAGGAGGCGTCTTTGGCGCCCTGACCGAAACCGAAGACCAGATGCGCCAGTGGCAGCCCCAATACCAAAAAGGCGACCGAGGCCGGCAGCAGCGCAGTCACCGATAGCCGGATGGCCCGCATGGTTTCGGCGGCGAC
>DATEWO010000483.1:0-7648 GCA_035257925.1 Propionibacteriaceae bacterium
CCGCGACTCGTGCCTCCACTTGACTATCCCTCCGACCCAGGGACTTTGGTGCGCCGGCGACCATGGTTCTCCCCTCAGGGTGTCGGGAATTCAGTCCGGCAATTTCTCCGGACCAGTCGGCAGCACGACAGGCCAGCAGCCATACCGTGACGGCCTTACCGTCTGCGAGGAGCAGGAGGCCTTCTGGGGTTGGACTCCACAGCAGGCCTATATCCAGATGCGTGCTCGCGGCGTCGTTGCGCCGCGGTCGATGGTCGCTTTCTGGCTGGTCGGCCTCGAGGACCAACCGCAACGTTCAGCAGAGATCTGCGTCGCCGAGATCTTCGGGGACGCAGTAGTAGCCGGGGAGTCAGCGGCCGTTGGGATGGGGTTGCACGCCTTCCGCGATCCTGCCGCAAAAGAGGACTTCGAGGCGGTACGCCTGCCGATCGATGTGGCCGATTTCCATACCTACGCGGTGGACTGGACGGCAGACAAAGCCGACTTCCTGGTTGACGGCGTAAAGATCCGCACGTGCCCGCGGCCTCCGGGATACCCGATGCAGCTCATGCTCGCCGTCTTCGATTTCCCCGAGAAGTCGGACGGCACGGACACCGACCATATTCCCGCGTTCATTGTTGATCACGTGCGGGAATACCAGCGCTAACGGTGCCAAGGTGCGCTGGAGGCGGCACGGCTGACGGCGGTTGCCGATTTTGCCCAATAACGACGTCCGAGGCCCTTTACACTGAATCGGCTAGGGCCTGCTGAGCTCCGCTCCGAGTGCACCCCACAGAGGAACTTCCCGATGACGGACAACAAGCCAATAGCTGCTGTGCCGACAGCGATCCTCGTCGCTGCATTCGATTCCCAGCTGAAATGGGCCGGAACGATCCGGCGGGCGCTGGAGTCAGGGGGGTTCGCCTGCCAGCTGATCGTACCCAGTGACATCCGGCACGCGATCTCCGATGGGCAACTTGCCGACTACAACGGTGGTGTCGTTGCTTACCTGCCCTGGACTGAACTGGTCTCCGCTTCGCTGAAGGCGGACGTAGTCGTTCTGGCCATGCACGGACCGCTGGTCCGGCGCTTTTGCCACGACTTGTTCGACGCGGTTGAACTCACGGGCACGCTGCCGCCGGTGACGATCAGCGGATGGGTCGGCGTGATCATCGAGAAGATCATCGCCGGTTATCTTGATCGCCATGCGACCGACATCGTGGCCGTGAACTCCCGTAGCGAGCTGGCCACATTCGAGGCAGTAGCCCGCAGCCTGCAGCTGCCTACGTGCAATCTCGTGCTCAGTGGGCTGCCGCTGCTCTCCGGCGAGCCTCCGAAGACGCCAGTCGACGCCCCGATCAAGACGGTGATGTTCGCCGACCAGCCGACGGTGCCGCAGACGCGCGAGGATCGGCTTTACCTCTATCGGCGGCTTCTGGCGTACGCGCGGACCCATCCAGATCGTCAGGTGGTGCTCAAGCCTCGACATCGGGTCGGCGAGGACACCTTCCACCAAATGAAGTTCCACCCCGAGGTCTTGCTGAGAGGCATACCAAAACCCCCCAATTTCTCCATCGACTACACCCCGATCTCCGACCGGCTCGCCAATCTTGACCTGATGTTGACGGTGTCCTCGACGGCCGCCCTGGAGGCGGTGGGGGCGGGCGTACGCACCGCCTTCATCACAGACCTGGATGTGAGGGAGCAGCTGGGCAATCACATCTTCCTGGAATCGGGCCTGCTCCGGACATTCGACCAGCTGGAGAAGGACGACATCGGCATCCCGACGAAGAGCTGGGTCGAGGATTATTTCTTCAGCACTTCTGGCGCCACCCCTGCGCAGCGACTGGCTGATCGGGCACTCGAGCTCGCGATGCGGGCTGACCGCGGCCGCCCCCCGACATGGAATACCGCACTCTTCGCTTCGCAGCACGAGCTGTTCACCTACCGCAAGCAGGCTGCGCAGGGCAGACCGGTGGGAGAAGAGCGCACTGGCTGGGCCCGTACGGTGGCCCGATGGGTCCTGCCCTACGGCATCCAGTTGCGGCTGCGCCAGGCTCGCGCTCGGCGCCAGGCCTTACGCCAGCAGGCCGAGGAAGCTCGGATGGCAAGCGTGGCGCTCGACCCCTCCGAGCCGCAGCTCAGCCAGGTTCGCTAGCGCAACTCCCCAGCTACGCCTTGACGCGTGCTGAACTCGGTACCACGTCAGGATGCAGCCGCTCGGCCTGCCGGGGTGACAACGAGCCAGAGGCCGCCGAATCCCCGGATGTTGTGACACTTCACCTCGTTTTTGGCCTCGTGAGCGTAGAAATACAGCGGATGGCCGCCATACGTCACTTGGGTCGTCCCGTCGGTCCGTTTGGTGGTGTCGAGGAGATCCTGTTTCGTCCCGCTGGCTGCTGCTGGCGAGCCTTTGGTGAGTACTGGTGGCCAGGCCTCGGCGCAGGCGCCGTAGCACTCGGGCTTGGTGGTCTGCTCCTTGTCGAAGAGGTAGATCGCCTGACCCGTGCCGTCGAAGAGCATCATCCCGAACTGGCTTTTTGCCGACTTGATGACGGTCCCCGTCCGCTTCACTGGGGTTGCAGCCGGCGAGGTCGCACTCGGCGTCGGTGCGCTGGTCTCAGGCTGAGATCTTGTTTCGCTGGTGGCCTGTTGTGTCTGGTCGGGGATCCCCGGTGTTGCAGCGTCGCCTCCGGCGTCATTTCCGCAGCCAGCCAGGACGATGGCGAATACAGCGAGTACGGCGACGAGGCGCATCCGAATCAACTCCTTCCGAGCTTGACCGTACAGTCGGACGGCGCGGTGAGGCGGCTACGTCATCTATCGGTAAGCGCTAGCGATCTAGACGGGCATTGCGGGGGAGCTTCGCGGCTAGGCGTTGAGTGCTTGGTTGATCTCGTCGAGGTTGAAGTGCGCGGGGTCTTTGAGGATCTCGGCGAGGTCTTCTGCACTCCGCAATCCGCCGCAATCCTCCGGCGGTGCGGCGCGTCGGCCGTCGATGCACACGGCGACCGGTGCGGACTCGGCAAGAGGATTGACAGACTCCAGCGCGATGATCAAGTCCCACGAGTCGCCGTAGTCGTAGCAGTACTGCAGCACGTCGCCGGGCTCCGACAACGTCTCGTCCAGCGTCACATCGCTGGCTGGAGCACCGTCGTCCTCACCCTCTTCGACGTCGTACGGACACAAAACAGCTCGGTGTTCTGGTCCAGGCCGTGCATGGTCCTGGCAACCTGTGCACGTGGATCACGAACATCACGGTCGGTAAGGTGCAACCGTGCTTGATCGGCCACAGTCTTGAGCCATGCCGACTCTTCCGTCGACTAAACCGGCCTGGTGGCCGCACTTCAGCAGCACCCTGCGTTCGACCGCGGTTACGGCGCGGCTCGGCTTGATACTCGGCATTGCAATTGGGACCTGCTTCCTCACCGGGCTGTTGAGCTACTTCCAGTACCAAGCGTGGGAGTGGTTGCCACCCCCGGCGAGCCCGGTATGGGGGTACCGCGTCACACAAGGCGTGCACGTGGCCACCGGCATGGCCGCGATTCCTTTGGTCCTGGTCAAGCTGTGGAGCGTCTACCCGAACAATTTCCGCTGGCCGCCATTTCGTTCAGTGAAGCGGGTCGTCGAGCGGATCACCGTAGCGCTCTTGGTCTCTGCCACTCTGGTGCAGTTGTTCACCGGCTTCTTCAATGTCCTTAACTGGTACCCGTTTCGGTGGGACTTTGTGTCGGTCCACTACCGCTTGGCCTACGTCGTGGTCGGTTCGCTGCTGTTGCACGTCGCGGTAAAGCTGCCCGACATCGTCTACGGACTGCAGACCAAGGTAGCCGAAGGCGACGTGCTTACCGAGATTCCGTGGAGCGAGAATCCTGAGTCCCACAGCATCGCGGGCCCGCTGCCGCCGCCGGTTACTCCGGGCCTGTCCCGGCGCGGGGTCCTGACCGCGGCGGGCGCTGGGATCGGTGCCGTCGTTGTAACGTCCGTGGGGCAGACGTTGACCCCATTGGAGCCGATCGGATTGCTCGCGGTCCGGGAGCCTAGCAAGGGGCCGCTGGGTGTGCCGGTCGAGCGGACTGCTGCGGAGGCGAACGTCATCGCCGCCGCCACGGCATCCGACTGGACGCTCAAAATCATCGGGCCGAAACCGTACGCGCTTACCCTGGCTGAGGTAGAGGAGATGGCGCTGCACGAGGCTCGATACCCGATCAGCAGTGTCGAGGGCTGGAGCGCCAACGCGCAATGGCGCGGACTGCGGCTGCTGGAAATCGTGGAGCGAGCCGGCGGTACCGCCGATTCGCAGATCCGGGTCCGTTCGCTCGAGCCGGCGGGTTTCTTCAACAAGTCGGTGATCTTCGGCCCGCAGCTGTCCCGCGCGCTGCTCGCCACCCACCTCAACGGTGAGCGGCTGACCGTCGATCACGGTTACCCGTTGCGGCTCATCGCACCGAACCGGGCCGGCGTGTTCAACACCAAATGGCTCGCCACCATCGAGGTGCTCTGATGAAGATCTGGCGGATCATCCTCGGCGTCGTGGGTATTGGCATCGGGACATACGGCATCAGCCAGCTCTTGACCCAGATCCCACGCCAGACCCTGGCACTACTCGCGTTCTGGCTGATCGGTGCGTTGATCATCCACAATGGACTGCTATCCCCGGCAGTCGTCGGCGTCGGCGCGGCTCTCCGCAGATACATCCCTGACCGCGGCCGCCGCTATCTCCAGTTCGGTTTGATCATGGCTGCGATGGTCACAGTGATCGCCGTTCCGATGATCTATCGCGCCCACACGCAGCCTCCGGCTAAGGCCTTGTTACTTCAAGATTTCGCTGTCAACCTCACCGTGCTGCTCGCCGCGATCGGCGGTGGGACGCTGATCGCCTACGCCATCCGGGTTGCCCGAGATCGATCGGTGCCCGGTCGACCGCCGCCCGACGAAGCACAAGAGTGATCATCGCGCTGGTGAGGGCAGCAGTTGGTCGATGAGGGACTCAACGCGACGGCGGATCTGGTCACGGATCGGCCTGACATGGTTGAGATCCTGGCCTGCGGGGTCGTCGAGGACCCAGTCCTCGTAGCGTTTGCCGGGATAGTAAGGGCAGCTGTCGTCGCAACCCATGGTGATCACGACATCAGAAGCCTTGACCACGTCGGTGGTCAGGACCTTGGGCCGTTCGGCGGCGATATCAATCCCCTCCTCGGCCATTGCCTGCACGGCGACAGGGTTGATCTTGTCCGCGGGTTCCGAACCGGCGGAGCGAACTTCGATCTGGCCGCCTGACAGCTGACGGAGATAGCCGGCGGCCATCTGGGATCGGCCGGCGTTGTGTACGCAGACGAACAGCACGGACGGTTTGTCGGCCATCACAGAACGCCTGCCCGCCCTGTGTCGCCAAAGTGGTCAGCGTTCGGAGCTGCGGTTGCCCGCTGGCTCGAGTTCATGGGCTTCTCCTGAGTGATTGCGGTGGGGGTCGACCGTGGATAGATGGCTCGTCCGAGGCCGTATCCGGCGGCGCCACCGACCGCCTGGGCGAGTAGGAACATCGGTACCGATGAGGGCTCAATGCCGGCGAAGGTGTCGGAAAACATCCGCGCAAAGGTGACAGCTGGATTGGCGAAGCTGGTGGAGCTGGTGAACCAATAGGCGGCCGTGATGTAAGCGCCCACTGCCCAACCGATCAGCTGGGGCCGCCCGGCGCGGCTCAGTGCGGTGATCAGCAGCACCAGGCCGGCGGTAGCGACCACCTCGGCCAGCCAAAGGCCGGGCCCGGCGCGCTCGGTGATGGAGAGGCTAACCGGGGGCTCCCCGAACATCAGGTTTGCCACCACAACCCCGACCATTCCGCCGATGATCTGCGCACCGACGATCATCAGGGCTTGGCGTCCGGTGATGAGTCCGGCAAGACGTTCGAGGGCTGTGATGACTGGGTTGAACGCCGACGATACGGGCTGCAGGGCGACGATCAGCGCCGCCAGTGCGGCGCCAGTGGCCACCGCGTTTTCCAGCAGCTGCAGCCCGACATCGTCGGATGACAGCCGTTGCGCAGCGATTCCGGAACCGACCACAGCCGCGACGAGGGACGCGGTGCCGACCAGCTCGGCCACAGCGCGGTGTCGCAGAGCTGGTCCGGCGGCATATTCTGCTGTCATTTCCGGCTGCCAGCCCTGTCAGCCCTCACGCGGGCTTAGTGGCTTGGACAATCGCGCTGTGCATGCCATCGGCGGCCTGATGTGTAAACCGCACGGTGGCGTTGACAAACCCGGCGGCGGCCAATCCGTCCAGGTATTCGGTTCTTGACAGGGCGCCCGCTATGCAGCCGACGTACGAACCACGGTCGGCCCGCTCGGTCGGGGTGAGATGGTCCTCAGCGACGACGTCGCTGATCCCGATCCTGCCTCCAGGGGTGAGGACGCGGAACATTTCGGTCAGCACTCTCGGCTTGTCGACGGACAAGTTGATCACGCAGTTGCTGATCACCACGTTTACTGACCCGTCGGGGAGGGGGATGTCCTCGATCGTTCCCTTCAGGAACTCGACATTGGTCGCCTTCGCCTTGGCCGCGTTCGCACGAGCTAGATCGAGCATCTCATCGGTCATGTCAACTCCGTACGCGAACCCGGACGGCCCGACACGCCTCGCCGAGAGCAGCACGTCGATGCCGCCACCGGAGCCGAGGTCGAGGACGGTCTCACCCTCATGTAGCTCCGACACTGCTGTCGGGTTTCCGCAACCGAGACTGGCTTCCACCGCCGCGACCGGCAACCTCTCCAGATCATCCGTGGCGTAGAAGCTTGACCCGAACGTCCCGTCGACCTCCACCATCGTGGGGCCGCAGCAGCCGCTCGAGTCATCACAGCACGAGGCGTAACCATGGCCGGAGGCCATTGTGGTCGCCGCCGCCGCGTAGCGTTCACGCACCCGCTCCCGCAGCTGGTCCTGAGCTTCGATCTCTGTCATGACACGGTCCTTTACATTGACAACTGTCGATGCGATTGAGTGTAGCCGCATCACATCGACATTTGTCAATGTATGCCAAGATGGTCTCGTGCCGACCACAGCAACGCCCTCCCGGACCGAGCTGCCCTTGCTCACCGATTGCTGCTCGCCGGTAGTCCGTGAGGTCATTCAACCCGCGGAGGCGGACACCTTGGCCGGCGGATTCAGGGCGCTTGCAGATCCGACACGGCTCCGGCTGATCTCACTCGTTGCTGCCCACGAGGACGCAGAGGCATGCGTTTGCGAACTGACCGATCCGGTCGGTTTGTCACAACCCACCGTCTCGCACCACCTCAAGATCCTGGTTGACGCCGGCATCCTGACACGCGAGCAGAGAGGAAAGTGGGCCTACTATCGGCTGGTGCCTGGAGCGTTGAACGCCCTGGCGGCGCTGATTGCCTCTCCGACAAGCTGAGGAGTCCTTGTGTGTCCGAGGGGGGACTTGCACACTAACCACGTGCCTTGACCTAGCCGCAGCCTAGGCTCCTCAGGGACTACTGCACGAGTATTGTCCCTCAACGCGAGCGGTACTACGCCACCCGACCCGACGGGTGGCTCGAGGCATACGAAGCACCTTCAAAGACTTCCGGGTCACCTCCGGCATGCGCAAGATCTCCTGGGTGGAGTCGGTGCCAGAGCGTCAGCTACGCCTGCATGGACGGTCGCCAGAACC
>DATEWO010000484.1:0-4283 GCA_035257925.1 Propionibacteriaceae bacterium
AGGCGCGCCGCCAGTCGCCTCTGAGTCGTCCACCCGTGCAGCAACCGCGCCAGACGTCACAGCCAGTCCCGGCGGTGACTACCTGAGCCATCGCCAGATTCTCGTTGTCATGGGCGGGTTGATGGCCGGGATGTTCCTTGCCGCGCTCGACCAGAGCATCGTTGCGGTTGCTCTACCCATGATCACTTCCGAGCTGGGCGGACTTGACAAGCTCTCCTGGCTGGTCACTGCGTACTTGCTGACCGCAACTGCGGCCACTCCCCTCTGGGGCAAGATCTCCGACCTGCGCGGTCGGCGGCCAATCTTCCAAGCCGCGATTGTCGTCTTCCTCGTCGGCTCGCTGATCTGCGGCTTCGCTCCGGAGATCGCCGACGTCCTCGGCGTCTCGGGAATCAACGTTATGATCGCCGGCCGAGCCGTTCAGGGCCTTGGCGCCGGCGGCCTCATATCACTCGCGCTTGCCGTCATCGGTGATGTGATTCCGCCGCGCGAGAGAGGCAAGTACCAGGGGCTCTTCGGTGCCGTGTTCGGGGTCTCGTCCGTGGCTGGTCCACTGCTGGGCGGATGGTTCACAGACAACCTTGGCTGGGAGTGGATCTTCTTCATCAACATTCCGATCGGCGTTGCGGCGCTGGTTGTCACCTCTCTTGCGCTCAAGCTGCATCACGTACGCCGCCAGGCGTCGGTTGACTACCTGGGGGCGGCGACCATCGTTGGCTCGGTGACCAGCCTGGTGCTGTACCTCAGCTGGGCCGGTCCGGATCAAGGATGGACCTCGGCGACGGGCATCTCGCTGCTCATTGGGTCTCTGGTCCTGGCAGTGCTCTTCGTACTGGTCGAGTCCAGGGCCAAGGAGCCGATCATCCCTCTGGAGCTCTTCCATCATTGGACTTTCACCTCCAACATCATCTTCGCGATGATCATGGGAATCGGCATGTTCGGCGGCCTGATCTTCCTACCGATCTACCTGCAAGCCGTGAAGGGCATGAACGCGACCCAGTCTGGCCTCGCCATTCTGCCGCTCGTGGTCGGCATCTTCACTACCTCGATCGGCGGTGGTCAGATCATGGCGCGCACCGGCCGCTACAAATGGATGCCGATTACCGGTGCACTGGTGGTCGGCGGGGCGCTTTTCGCGTTCTCGACGCTCCAGGTCGATACTCCGTACTACGTGATCGCATTGATCATGTACGCGTTCGGCGCCGGCCTCGGTTTCACTATGCAGGTGGTGGTCACCGCGGTACAGAACAGCGTCGATCGGCGGAACATGGGTGTGGCCACCGCATCGGTGACCTTCTTCCGTTCCATGGGTGGCGCCATCGGTACCGCCTTGCTCGGAGCGATCTTGAACATAAGACTCAAGCACCATCTGAGCGAGATTGTCGGAGCAGCAGGCCAGGCACCGAGCGGACCGATCAAGACCGACGATGTGACCGCGATCAAAGCTCTTCCGGAGCCCATCAAAGGCTGGGTACTCGAGGCTTTCACCCGCTCCATGGACGACGTGTTCCTGGTAGCGGTGCCGTTCATGGCGGTCGCGTTCATCATCGCCCTCACCATGCGCGAGAAGCCGCTACAAAGCCGGGCCACGCCGGATACCGATTCTGCAACGCCTAGCGCGTCGGATGGCACCGACCTCGTCTCGATGGCACATTAAGCTAACTAGGAGAATCTCACCCGCGGACGGCATCATGAGATAGCCAGTCGTGCACCGGCCTAGTTGAATGCAGTTGGACATAAGGACGTTTGATGCCAACCAGGAGAATGCGCAGGCTGTCCGGGGTCGCGGGGACGGTCATGCTTGCAACAATCCTGGCTGCGTGCGCCGGCACACCGAATACGCCTCCGTCGGACGGGAGTGGCTCACAGCAGTCGGTCGCACCCAGTCCCACCACGGCAGCGCCGACCCCAACGCCTGACCCGGTCGCGCTCAAGGCAAACGTCAAGAACGGTGCGAGCAAGGTCAAGGTCGACACCCTGGTCTCGGTAACTGCGAGCGCGGGGACCCTGACGAAGGTCACACTGAGCTACACCAACAAGGACCGCAAGGGCCGTACGCAGCGAGGCACGGTAGCCGGCAAGATCAATAAGGACCGCACGCGATGGACGGCGAGCGACCGGCTGGAGCCAGCCGCGGCGTACCAGCTGATCTCAGTGGGCAAGAACCACGGCAACCAACCCAGTACGGTTAAGACGACCTTCCGTACCCAGAACCTGACCTTGGCTGAGCAAACCTATCCCACGCTCTATCCCCTCAAAGGGAGCCAGGTCGGCGTCGGCATGCCTGTGATCGTCACCTTCGACGTACCGGTGAAGAATCGACGGGAGTTCGAGAAGAATCTGCACGTCACGTCCTCACCCGCCCAAGAGGGTAGCTGGCACTGGTACCACAGCAGGGAGGTGCGATTCCGGCCCAAGAACTACTGGAAGCCAGGAACCAAGGTGACCGTGGCAGCCAACATCAACGGCCTGAATGCCGGTGGCGGCGTCTACGGTCAGCTGTCGAAGAAAACCCACTTCACCGTCGGCAGATCGATGATCACCAAGATCAACCTGTCCACGGACGTGGCGAAGGTCTATCGCAATGGCAAGTTTGTCCGCCGCATCTATGTGAGCGGTGGGAAGCCCGGCTGGCGAACCCGGAGCGGCGTCAAGCTGATCATGGACAAGCTCTACACCACGCGGATGACCAACCAGATGATCGGCGCCCGCGAAGAATATGACTTCAGGGTGAAGTACGCGATGCGGATCACCTCCTCCGGTGAGTTTCTCCATGCTGCGCCGTGGAACGCAGCTCACTTTGGCCGACGGAACGCCAGTCACGGGTGCGTCGGGATGAGCACCGGTGACGCCGCCTGGTTGTTCCATCGCACCCTGATCGGTGATCCAGTGATCACCACAGGGACCAGCCGCGGCATAGAACACGGCAACGGCTATTCCGACTGGAACCTGTCCTACGCCCAGTACAAGAAGGGCTCAGCGCTCTAGCATCCCGGGTCGGCCAATCAGCGTCGGCGCCGCAGCGGTAGTGCTGGCGGGTGGAGTCTGCCCAACGGTGGCTCCGCCGCCCCAGCGAGATACAGCACGAACGACTTGGTGAAGGCCAGCAGCGGTACCGCCATCAGCGCTCCGACGATGCCTCCGACGATGATGCCGATCGCTATCGCGATCAGCACAGCCAGCGGATGCAACTTCACGGCCCGTCCCAGCAGGAACGGCTGCAGCACATGACCCTCGATCTGCATCACCAGAATGACGCCGCCAAGCATGATCAGCGCCTGGACCCAGCCAAGCGCGACAAGGGCGACGAGCACGGCAACGAAACCCGATACCAGCGCCCCGACGATCGGGACGAAGGCGCCGATGAAGACCAGCGCCGCCAGTGCGGGGGCCACCGGGACACCCAGGATCAGCGCCACTATGAGCACGCCAATGCTGTCGAACAGCGCGACCAGAATTGTTGCCCGCACGTACGACGACAGCGAGCGCCAGCCGCGGACCGCCGCTTGATCCACCCGATCCCGCGAGGCGCGCGGAATGAAGTTCAGCAAGAAGGTGAAGATGCCGCGACCGTCGTAGATAAAATAGAAAAGAGCGAAAAGAGCAAGGGCGAGACCAGCCAGGAAGTGGCCGACCTGGGCACCGAATTCGGCCGCGTAGGTCGCGATCGCGCCACCGCTTTCCCTCAGGAAGTCAGTGATCCTGGTCACCCAGGTCGAAGAATCAAGCCAGACGGCGTCGATGTGCAGCGGGCCATTCCGGAGCCACTGGGTTAGTGGGCCGTTGTTTAGCCAGTCGCTCAGCTGGTAAAAGCCGTCCACCACATTTGTGGACAGTTCCGAGCCCTGCCGAGCGATCTGGCCACCGATCACGATGAGGACTCCGACGATCAGTGCGACCGCACCGATCACCGTAATCGCTGTCGCAGCTGCTCTCGGCAACCCCCATCGCCCTCCCTTGAGCGCGTTGGCCACCGGCAACATCAGCGCAGTCAGCAGGATCGCGACCGCCACCGGAATGAAGACCTCGGAGAGATAGCGCACCAGCCAGGCAATCCCCCAGAGCAAGACGATGACCAGGATCACCCGCCAGGACCAGGCGGCGGCAACGTCGAGGCCGCGCGGCACAGCGGCGCCTCGCGCAGTGGTGTCCGGCGTGGCCACCGCGGTTTCGGCTGGCAGCTCCGGCTCCGTCACCTGCGGGACTAGGTGATCATTGCCGGCCGGGTCCGCAGGAAGCACCGGCAGCGTGCGGCGGGTGCGACGTGCAGACACCCGCGGCCC
>DATEWO010000485.1:0-34359 GCA_035257925.1 Propionibacteriaceae bacterium
CGGGTGGCCCTTCGACGGGCTCAGGGCCAGCCTTGAGCCCGGCTGCGGGTGGCGCGGTTTGGGCAGTTGCCGGGAGCAGGTGGGGAAATGTGGTGCAGTTTGTCAGGGGGTTGCGTTGGGCGGTTGGGTGCAGGACCGGGCAGTAATTTTCCTTATTTTGTTGGGTGAATAGCTTGAGATCGAACGTGTTTTCGATTAGAATATGTCTATGGAAGTCGGGGATCCAACAGCTGCTGAGCGCATCAAACGCTCCCGGTTGGATGTGGCCCTGACCACTTTCGACGCCGCACTCGACGGATTGATCAACACAGTTGAAGCCGGCGGTCTGGACCACCTCAGCGCTGCGGAGAAGATCAGCTTTTGGCAACGCTTCGAAACCAGCCGGAACCGGCTGCCGTTGATCGACCACGCTTTGATCGCTGATGCTGAGGCAACTGATCTGGCCGGTGAATACTGCTTCTCAAACCTGAAGATGTTGTTGACCCGCACCCTGCAGCTGTCCCCCACCGAAGCGGCTGCCCGGGTAAGAGCTGCGGTAGCGCTGGCACCCCGTGTCTCAACCGAAGGTGAAGCCGAAGCGCCGGTGTTGCCGCATTTAGCTGCGGCACAACGGGCCGGTGAGGTGAGCACTGAGCAGGTGCAGATTGTGACACGGGCCATGCAGAAGCTCAGCCGACCCGACCTAGACCCAGATGAAGTGACGGCTGCGGAGCAGCAGCTCGCCAAACAGGCGCAACTCCATGGCCCCAAAGATCTGCAGCAGATCGCGGCACGAGTGGTGGATGCAGTCGACCCGGACGGTCCCGACCAGGTCGATGATCAGCTGCAGCAAGACCGCCGACACGTGGAACTTAAACAGCGCCGGGATGGGATGTGGCAGTTGGAAGGCAAGCTCACCAACACCGTGGGTGCCCAACTGCACGCCATCTTGGATCCACTCACCCGACCCCGCACCAGCACGGTGGTGATCGATGGCAAGACCGTTGAGCTGCCTGATGAGCGGCACTACGGTCAACGCGTGCATGACGCCTTCGAAGACGCCTGTGGCCGGTTGTTGCAGCTGGCTGATCGGCCGGCGGTTGGTGGCACCCCAGCGTCGGTGATTGTCACCGTGCAGGTGGAGGATCTGCTCGCCAAGGCTGACATCGCTGAAACCACCGATGGGTCGACCTTGAGCGCTGATCAGTTGTTGCGGATTGCTGATCAGGCTGAGATCTGGCCCACCATCATCAACCGTAACGGGGTGCCGTTGGCGTTAGGCCGGACCAGACGGATCGCCACCCGCGGTCAAACTATGGCGTTGATCGCCCGGGAAGGCGGATGTTCCTTTCCCGGTTGTGATCATCCACCGCAATGGTGCGACCGACATCACATCATCGACTGGATCGATGGCGGACCTACAGATCTCAACAATATGACCCTGCTCTGCCGATACCACCACACCCATTTCCTGCAGAAAGGCTGGAGCTGCCGGATCAACGACGACCGGTTACCGGAATGGGTACCGCCCCGCTGGATCGACCCGCAGCAACGACCACAACTCAACAGCCGAATCCGGCGACTCCAGGCCCAACGAGAACTCAGCCGGCGCCGACGAACACCGGCCGCCGCATGACCAGGCTGCCGGTGGATCACCACCATGTGCCTGACACCCCCGGCCGTTCCAGCGATCAGGCCGTCCCGTACAGCTGGGCGACTACCCATGCCAGCGGGTCCCTGGCCGACTGTGGAAATGGACAGGTGGTCCGCGTGCAAGGACTTAGGCTTGGCGACATGCGTGTTGGGGTCTTCGGTGCCACGGGCCAGGTGGGCGGCGTCATGCGGACGCTGCTCAAAGAGCGCCGGTTTCCGATCAGTGAGGTGCGGTTCTTCGCCTCACCTCGCTCGGCGGGCCAGCGCCTCCCGTGGGGTGACGACGAGATCATCGTGGAGGACACTGCCACAGCGGATTTCGCCGGGCTCGACCTCGCCGTCTTCTCCAACGGCAAGGCAGCATCGCTGGTGACGGCTCCGAGGGTGGCGGCCGCTGGCGCTGTCGTGATCGACAACTCCTCCGCCTGGCGGATGGACCCGGACGTTCCCCTCGTGGTCTCCGAGGTCAACCCACAGGATGCGATCCGCCCGCCCAAGGGCATCATCTCCAACCCCAACTGCACGACGATGGCGGCCATGCCGGTGCTCGCACCACTACACCGAGCCGCGGGTCTGGTACGCCTCCAGGTCGCGACATACCAAGCGGTCTCAGGATCAGGTGGCGTAGGCGTCGACGAGCTCGATGGCCAAATCAAGGCCGTCGGGGATCAGGCAAGCGAGCTCACCCACGACGGCCACGCAGTTGACTTCCCTGCGCCGAACAAATACGTCAAGGCCATCGCCTACAACGTCCTTCCGCAGGCAGGCTCGTTCGTCGAGGACGGTACAGGCGAGACCGATGAGGAGCAGAAGTTTCGCAATGAGTCGCGGAAGATCTTGCACATTCCCGATCTTCGCGTCGCTGCCACTTGTGTCCGGGTGCCGGTCTTTACCGGGCATTCGCTCGCCGTCCACGCAGAGTTCGCAGACGATCTCAGTCCCGACCAGGCGACTGAATTGCTGGTACGCGCTCCGGGTGTTCAGCTGATGGATGTGCCAACGCCACTGGACGCTGCCGGCCGAGATCCGAGTTTCGTCGGTCGGATCCGAGCTGACCAAGCTGCGCCGGCAGGCAAGGGTCTGATCATGTTCATCTCGAGCGACAACCTGCGTAAGGGCGCAGCGCTGAACGCCGTGCAGATTGCTGAGCTGGTCAGCAGCCAGCTGGTTGCCGGCGGGCGGGCTGGAACCCTGTGACGTCACCGATTTCGGCCACGAGTTCGCATCCGCTGGCCATCTTGGGCGCGGGTGTCATGGGTGAGACGGTGCTCTCCGGTCTGCTCCGGGCTGGTTGGCACGCCGATCAGATCGTGGCCACCGACCGCAGGCTGGAGCGGCAGCATGAGCTGACTGCCCGGTACGGCATCAAGATGCTCGAAAACACCGAGGCCGTGGCCGAAGCCGAGACGGTGATCTTGGTCGTCAAGCCGCAGGACATGAGCGACCTGCTCTCCGAAATCGCGGAGTCGATCAAGCCAGGCACGCTCGTGGTGTCACTCGCTGCCGGCGTCGACACCACCTTCATCGAGTCCCGCTTACCGGAAGGGGTTGCCGTGGTGCGGGTTATGCCGAATACGCCGGCGCAGGTGGACGAGGGAATGGCCGCGATCTCTCCGGGATCGCACAGCAACCAAGATCACCTCGATCGCGTGACGCAGATCTTGTCTGCGACGGGACGTGTGATCACCGTGCCGGAGCGTTACCAAGACGCCGTGACGGCAATTTCAGGCACCGGTCCGGCATACCTCTTCTTCGTGGTGGAAGCCATGATCGAGGCCGGGGTACATCTCGGACTGCCGCGTGACACCGCCACTGAGCTGGTGGTGCAGACCATGCTCGGCTCAGCGAAGTTGCTGCGTGAAACCGGAGAGCATCCCACGGTGTTACGAGAGCGCGTCACCTCGCCGGGTGGCACCACCGCAGCGGCCGTACGCGAGCTCGAAGATCACAAGGTACGGGCAGCTTTCTTGCGTGCCATGGAGGCCGCGCGTGATCGCAGTCGTGATCTTGCTGCGGCCGCCCGAGAGGACAAGCAGGGCACGGGCCGCGGATGACCGGGCTGCTCGTCTTCTCGGACGATCTGACCAAATACGACTTCGGATCTGATCATCCGATGGCGCCGGGTCGGGTCACCAATACCATCGCCCTGGCTCGCCAACTCGGCGTATTGGACCGCCTTCAGATCGTGCCACCACCTGAGATTGATCTTGCTGTGCTGCAGACCGTGCATACTCCGGATTACATCGCGGCCGTGCAGCTCGGTGAGCCCAATCACCGCTACGGGCTCGGGACAAGTGACAACCCGGTCTTTCCCGGAATGCACGAGATCGCCGCCTGGGTCGCCATGGCAAGCGTTGAGGCGGCTCGCAGGGTCTGGACTGGCGATGCGCAGCGCGCCTGCAACATCAGCGGAGGCTTGCATCATGCGATGCCCAGCACGACGAGCGGCTTCTGCGTTTACAACGATGTTGCCCTCGCAATCCGCTGGCTGTTGGACAACGGCTGTGAGCGGGTCGGCTACGTGGACGTAGACGTCCATCACGGCGACGGGGTACAAGCGATCTTCTATGACGACCCGCGGGTGATGACCGTCAGCCTGCACGAGACCCCGGCGTACCTGTTCCCCGGCACCGGCTTTCCCACCGAGATTGGTGGGCGGGGAGCTGAAGGCACCGCGGTGAACATCGCACTTCCCCCCGGCAGCACCGACGCCGACTGGCTTCGGGCCTTCCACGCCGTGGTGCCGCAGGTTCTTCATGAACACAAGCCGACCGTCTTGGTTACCCAGCACGGCTGCGACTCACATAGACAGGATCCGCTGGCCGACCTCAACCTCACCGTTGATGGTCAGCGCGCGTCATATCTCGCACTAGCGAGTCTGGCCGACGAACTGTGCGCCGGGCGTTGGGTGTGCACCGGCGGTGGTGGATATTCGGTACGCAATGTGGTGCCTCGGGCGTGGACACATCTGCTCGGCATCGTGAGCGGTCAGCCGGTCGACCCGAACACCCCAATACCTGAGAGCTGGCGAGCTGACATAGGAGGTGAGTCGGCGCCGCACACCATGTCTGACGGCGCTGATGCCAGGTTCCGTCCGTTCCATGAGGGTGTCACGCCGCAGAGCCGGGTCGATCAGGCGATTCTCGCAACGCGACAGGCCGTTTTCCCTGAGCTGGGCATCGACCCGACCCTGTGAGCGCGTATCAAGCTCGCTAGGTTGGATAATCACCTCGTCGTCAAGCCTATCTGCGGCGTGTCGCTGAAATTTCCTATCTGTATCTGCTGTACCAACAGCATCGTTTGCCACTATTCTCACTTCAGTACCTACGACGCCGGAGGGGAAGCCGGCGCGGACGGGACAGATTGAGAGTCACACGATGAACGACGAATCGAAGTCGGCGGACCAAGCGCCTGCGGGCGTGACTCCGCTCTCCAGCAATCTCCAGGCTGGCAAGTTCCTCACCGTCGCTGAGGTGGCCGCAATTCTCCGGCTCTCCAAGATGTCGGTCTATCGGCTCATTCATTCCGGCCAACTCGAGGCTGTGCAGTTCGGCCGCAGTTTCCGGGTGACCGAAAAGGCACTCAATACCTATCTGGAGAACGCCTACTTCAGCGCCGGCTGACGTTACGGCTGCTGAAACTGAATGCCGAACTGCCGCTGACCTGGCCACAGCGCGTGCTCCGGCAATACGTCCATGCCACAGGAACGGGAGCCAATTCCGTGTACCGCGTCATCGATGAACAAGAAGATGCGCTCGGTGGGGACCAACTCGTACGGATGGCGCGCTAGGTCAAGCTGCTGCGGGGTGTACGGGCTCAGGGTGAAGCCAGGGCGATGGTTGCTCCGGTTCGGCCAGGTTGTGATGTGCAACCTTGCCGACGTCCCGTCGGAGAGCACCAGCGAGCGCAGTTCGCTGCGATGTCCGGTCTCTTGTGGACGGGAGTAGCTGACAATGAGCTCGTCGATGTCGGCTGCAAAGCGGCCGACTCGTGCCGCCTGCTGAGTATCGGGGTAGGACTCGTTCGGACCCGTGCCGAACCAGCTCGCATGCCGGAGCTCGCGCGGCAGGTCGAGCCGTAGGCCGACTCGCGGCCAGGTGCAGTCCCACCCGGGTGAGGGTACGACGTTGACAAGCAGGGCAAGCCCGTCCGTCAACCGCCAGTGGTACGTGACATCGACGAAGCGGTTGCTTCCGGCAGCCGATGTTCGTACCGCCACCCACAGTTGATCATCGTCGTAGAAGATCTGATCCAGCCGGTGCACCAGCCGGTCCAGGCCCCGATCCCGCCAGCGTTGTTCCGATGATGGGCCGGGTAGCCCTTCCCCGTCGGTGTCCTCCGGACGGCTGAGCTCAAAGGAGCCTCGGGCACTGCTGCGGTCGTTGTCGGTTGGTCCACGCCACAGCTCGAGCCGCGGACCATCGACGTCGGTTTCGTAGAGCCGCAGCAGCCGACCAGTCTGAGCGTCGAACTCGGCAGGACCGAGCGGAATCACGGGCTCCGGCGGCTTGCGCAGCGGCGGTGCCGGCCAGGTCGGGAGCGTGGGAATCGTTTCCGGATCAGTCAGCTCGAACTGACCCAAAGCCACTTCATGGCCACGATCGGCCCACCGCGTCGCCACCGCCAGCTCGGCTCTCAGTGTCAACCAGGTCTCGCCGTCGCCGGGCCTTATCAACTCCTCAGGCAGTGTGACCGCTTGCTCTTGACCTGCCGCAGTCGGTGGAAGCCCGACAGGCGCCTCGGCGATCAGCTGTCCGTTCACCTCTTTGACCGCGACGAAGCGAAGGTGCTCGGTGGAGAGGGTGTGGTAGCGATTGCGGACCGTAAGGAGACTGCCGTCCAGGTCGAACAGGACCGGCTGGTTCACCCGGGTGAACTCCGGGAGGCTCGGTGTCGGCGTACCGTCTGGCAAGAGCATCCCGTCCATCACGAAGTTGCCGTCGTGCACGACCTCGCCGAAGTCACCGCCGTAGCCGTAGAACTCGATGCCATCTGGGGTACGTGTCAACAGTCCATGATCACGCCATTCCCAGACAAAGCCGCCGTGCAGCCGGGGATAGCGCTCGGCCAGTTCGTCGTAGATGTGCAGACCACCGGGGCCATTGCCCATCGCGTGCGCGTACTCGCACATCACAAAGGGCTTGCTACGGACCCGCTCGGCGTCGGCAGGGTCATTGAGGTAGGAGATGAAGCCGCTCTCGGCACCAATCGCCTCGGTCTCGAGGTAGTTCGGGTACATCCGCGAGTAGAGGTCGGTGTACGCGCAGCTGTGGTCGCCCTCGTAGTGAATCGGGCGTCCAGGATCGCGACGTCGCACCCAGTCGGCCATCTGGACGAGGTTTCTGCCGGTGCCGGCCTCGTTGCCGAGGGACCAAATGATCACTGACGGGTGGTTCTTGTCCCGCTCGACGGTACGTTCGATGCGGTCGAGGCAGGCTGCCGCCCAGCGCGGATCATCGCTGGGGTTTCCGTCCCAGTCACAGGCGACAAACCCGTGTGTTTCGTAGTCGCATTCATCGATCACCCAGAAGCCGAGTTCGTCAGCAAGATCAAGTACCCGCGGATGCGGCGGATAGTGGCTGGTGCGGATTGCGTTGATCCCTGCTCGTTTCATCATGATCATGTCGGCTAGGGCGTACGGCTCGTCGAACATCCGGCCCCGGACCGGGTGGGTCTCATGCCGGTTCACACCGCGGAAGATCAGCTGCGTCCCGTTGACGCTGAAGATGTCACCATCAATCTCGACGCGCCGGAAACCTAGCCGGAGGGTCAGCGTCTCGCCCGGCGAGCTGATGCGCGCGTCGTAGAGCCTCGGCACCTCCGCACTCCACGGCTCGACCTGGCCGACCGAGAACGCCCTGATCTCACTGGATGCTGCGAAGTGCTGCTCGACGCCAAGCTCGGGGATCTCGATCACGAGCGGGAAGGCCGGCTCCGACGCGATGATCTCCGGATCAACCGATCCGGTGCCGTCCGGCGCATACCCGGTACGCAACCAGACGTCATCCACCGCACCGAATGGACGGCTCAGCACTGTGACGTCGCGGAAGATTCCAGGCAGCCACCATTGATCTTGGTCCTCTAGATAGCTCATCGAAGACCACTGGTGAACCCGCACCAAGACCACGTTCTGGCCCGGTCGCACCACGTCAGTGATGTCGAATTCCTGCACCAGCCGGCTGCCCTTGCCAACCCCGATCTCGATGCCGTTCAGCCAGACGCGATAGACCGACTCCACGCCAGCAAAGCGAAGCAGCACGCGTTCCGACGACCAGTCGGGCAGCTCGAAGGTCCGGCGGTGATCACCAGTGGGGTTCTCGTCGGGGATATGCGGCGGATCGATCGGGAACGGATACTGCACATTGGTGTAGATCGGCCGGCCATAGCTGCCCTGCTGCGCGTTCTCAGACGTGCCGGGCAGCACCCAATGAGACGGCACCGGGATGGTGTCCCACGCCACGTCATCGAAATCCGGATCGGCGGCTGCATCGTCAAGGCCATGAGCGACCGGCGACCACCGGAACTTCCAGTCACCGTTCAGGCTGAGCGTCGGAGCGTCGCTCGCCAGCCAGGCTCGAGGCCGGCTGCGGAGGCCGCTGCCAGCAGAAAAGTCGTCGAGGTAGCTGCTCACGGGACTAGTCTCGTGGTGAGTCGCTGGTGGGTGTCATGCGGGCTGGGCCCCTTCGACAGGCTCAGGGCGGCGCCTTCGACAAGCTCAGGGGGTATAAGGCCTCTGACTCGCATCTGACGGTCATGGCCGGGTAGCATTCGGGAGTTGTCCGGTGACAGGCGCCGGCAGTGATCAAGTCCGGGACCGGAGTGACGTCTCGGGAACGAGGGGTTACACAGTGGGTTCGGTCATCAAGAAGCGTCGCAAGCGGATGGCGAAGAAGAAGCATCGCAAGCTGCTCAAACGCACGCGGATCCAGCGCCGTCGCGCCGGCAAGTAGCTTCGCGGCTGGACCTTGATGGCCACGGAACGGGTCGTCCTCGTCACCGGAGTCTCACGTGACCTGGGTGCCCGCTTCGCCCGCATGTTAGCTGCGGAAGAGCACGTCGAAGTCGTGGGTCTTGATGTGGTCCCGCCACGTCACGACCTCGGCAAGGCAGATTTTGTACGTGCCGACATCCGCAATCCTGTGATCGCAAAGGTGATCGCGGCGCGTGGCGTCGATACTGTCGTTCATCTTGCGGTGGTGGCCACGCCGGGAAGTGCCGGTGGACGCTCTTCTATGAAGGAGATCAACGTCATCGGCACCATGCAGCTGCTCGCTGCATGCCAGCGGGCTGACACTGTCCAGAAACTGGTCGTGCAAAGTTCGATTTCGGTCTACGGGGCATCTCCTCGAGATCCGGCCAAGTTCACCGAAGAGATGTCGCCGCGCGCCCAGCCGCGTACCGGCTTCGGCAAAGATGCCGTCGAGATCGAAGGCTACGTTCGTGGGCTGGCCCGCCGTCGGCCCGATGTCGTTGTCACGACCCTGCGGCTGGCGAACCTGATGGGCGCGACCGTGGACAGCCAGGTCACGCGCTACCTCTCGCTCCCGGTGGTACCGCGAGCCATGGGTTTTGATGCGCGGCTGCAGTTTCTGCATCCCAGCGACGCCATCGATGCGTTGCGGCTGGTGACGAGCAATGATGTGGCCGGAACCTTCAACGTTGCTGCGCCCGACATCGTCACCCTCTCCCAAGCGCTCCGTAAGTTGGGCCGGCCCAGCATCGGCGTCCCGAGGGCCACTGCACCGTTGGTCGCCACGCTGGTACGCCAGGCCCGGCTGGTGGATTTCTCGGCCGACCAGATTGATGCGCTGACATACGGTCGTGCCATGGACACGTCGCGATTCATGTCTCAGACAGGATTCGTACCGAACTTCACCAGTCTGGCGGCGCTGGAGGAGTTCGTCGCCGTAAGCAAGGTTGGGATGCTGAGTCCGGAGCGGGTTGACGGCGCGCTGGACACAGTGCGCCGGATGCTCGGTACTGCGGCGGTGCGAGATGGCTGAGGCGGAGATCATCCAATTCGGCAGCCGCGGCCCCCGAGGCCGTGCCGGCCGGGCTGGACCTGAGGCCGAGTCCGATGAACCGCCAGTCTCCGGTGACTCGGGTGTCGGCTCCGAAGAGGTTCCTGCGACGCCAAAGCTTGGCGTACTGCTGAGCGAGCTGGCCCGATTGGCCTCCCGGTCGCTAGGGAGCCTGGCGTCAGTGCCGATCACCCAGCTAGGCAACCTCGCAGCCGACCCGCTGCACGCTCCGGCTTCGCTGGCAAAAACGCTGGGGGTCGACTGGGATGAGGCGCTGGAGGAGAGTGTCGCCTTCCTGCGTGAGCGAGTTCGTGGGGATTATGCAGTCGACGAGTTCGGATTCGACGCCGAGTTCACCACCAAGATCTACTTGCCACTGCTGCGCCGGCTTGCTACCTCCTGGTTCCGGGTCGAGGTTCGCGGGGCGGAGAACCTCCCCACCGACGGTTCGGCACTGTTGGTTTCGAACCACGCAGGCACGCTGCCGGTCGACGGGATGATCTTGCAAACAGTGGTCTATGACGAGGTCGGCCGTCATGTCCGGATGCTCGGCGCGGACTTGATCTTCAAGACGCCCTTCTCCGGAGATCTTGCTCGTAAGACTGGAACGACCTTGGCCTGCCAGGAAGATGCGGAGCGCCTGCTGGCAACCAATCAGCTGGTGGCAGTCTTTCCGGAAGGTTTCAAAGGTCTGGGCAAGCCGTACGCCGATCGCTACAAGCTGCAGCGCTTCGGCCGCGGCGGGTTCGTCTCGGCTGCGCTGCGGGCTCAGGTGCCGATCATCCCGATAGCGATTGTCGGTTCGGAGGAGATCTACCCGCTGATCTCCAGGGCGCCGGCCCTCGCCCGGATGCTAGGCCTGCCGTACTTCCCGATTACGCCGTTGTTCCCGTGGTTGGGTCCGCTCGGCATGATCCCACTGCCGAGCAAGTGGATCATCGAGTTCGGCGAGGCAATCACCACCGACGAACTCGGCTCCGGTGCCGCCGACGACCCCATGATCGTGTTCAACATCACCGACCAGGTGCGGGAGACGATTCAGCAGACCTTGTACGCACTGCTCATGCAACGGCGAAGTGCTTTCTTCTAGCTAATCTGTGCCACGTGTTCTGGGCGTTGGCGGTGATCTTGCTGGCCTTCGCCGGCTTCACCGTGGTTGTCGTCAGACTGCGCCGGCCAGCACGCGGCGCTGATGAGTCGAGTGAGGCCACAGGCAGCGCCGGTCAGGTGCGGCGGATTGATCTCGACCAGCTCAGGGGCTTCGTGTACGTCGGCGCCGGCGCCTTGGCCCTGCTCGCAGTGGCTGTCATCCTGATGGGCCTGTTCGCGAACCAGAGCGGCCGGGCCGAGGGCCTTGCCGTCCTCGGGTTCTTCGGCTATGCGGCCTATCTCGCTACGGCAACAGTGGTGCTCTATGTGATGAGCCGCAGGAGCTAATCCGCGCGCACTAGCCCCTTAGGGCGCGCCTGACGGCGAATCCCGTCGCCACCGCACCGGCGGTCGCGCCAGCCGCCCCAGCACCAAACAGCCCGAGACGCGCCGCCTTTCGACCGCTCCGATAGTCCTGAATCTGCCAGTCCAGCTCCTCGGCGTGCGCCAGCAGCCTGCCGTCGGGATTGATCGCGCAGGGGTGCCCGACGAGCGACAGCATCGGAAGGTCGTTGTAGGAGTCTGAGTACGCGAAGCAATGTGCAAGATCGAGTCCGTGCTCATGGGCCAGCGCGCGTACCGCATCGGCCTTAGCCGGACCATGGAGCAAATTGCCTCGAAGCCGCCCGGTGTAGACACCGTCGACGTGCTCGGCGGTGGTACCCAATGCGCCGGTCAGTCCCAGCCGCGCGGCGATGATGCCGGCCATCTCCACCGGTGCCGCGGTCACCAGCCAGACTTGCTGCCCGACGTCGAGATGCATCTGAGCAAGCGCCCGAGTACCTGGCCAGATGCGACCAGCGATCGACTGCTCGTAAACCTCGTCTGCTATTTCGGTCACCTCGGTGACCGTGTGCCCTTCGATGAAGCCCAAAGTCACGCTACGGACATCCTGGATGTGGCCCGCCTTCTCGCGTCCCACCATGCGGAAGTAGGCCTGTAGCCACAGGCCCTTCAAGATCACTCGGGTCGGGAAGAAGCCGCGCCGGTACATGCCCTTGGCAAGTTGGAACAGCGAGGCGCCCTGAACCACCGTGTTGTCGAGATCAAAGAAGGCCGCTGCGGTCGGATCCTCATGGATCAGTGGAACCGGGTGGTCAGCACTTGCGCTGACATCCGGGGCTTCCTGCAAGGGCCCGGCTACCGCGTGAGGATCGTCGTAGTCAACTGGAATTGCCGACGCGTCACTGCCCGGCAGGGACTCAACCTCGCCGAGGTTCGCGGGGGGCGTGTCCGCTGCCTTTCCGATCGCGCTCTCCGGTCCGATCACGTCATCACCATAATGTCCCGTCGGCTGTTCCCCGTGCCAGACTCAGGTGGGTGAACGACCTGCTTGACGCCGGGCGGCCGGAGACCAACCTCGCCGATCTTGTGACTCGGCACGTGGAGGCTCAGCCCGGTGCGGTAGCGCTCGTTCAGCCGATGCCGATGCGCCGCACCATGACCTGGGCTGAGCTGGACCGCCGGATCGATGCCGTCGCTGCCGGATTGTCCGCGCACGGCCTGGTGGCCGGGCATCGAATCGCCATCGTAGGTCCGAACAGCATCGAATTCGTCGTGGCCTACTTCGCCACCCTGCGCGCCGGCTACGTCGCCGTGCCGATCAATCCCCAGTCCACACCCGCTGAACTGCGCGCCATGATCAACGACTGTGGTGCCCGCGTGCTGTTCTCGGCTGCAGACCAACCGCTGGAGGGTGTGCATCAGATCGACCTCACCTCTCAAGGGCTTGATGAGTTGTGCAATGCGGCAGCTGGACCAGTGAGCTCGCCGAGGGATCCAGAAGTGCTGGCTGTGCTGCTCTACACAGCCGGCACCTCAGGGGAGCCGAAAGCCGCGATGCTCAGCCACCGCGCGCTGCTGAATCACCTGGACAGCGTCGCGTCCTTCGAGATTCTCGACCGCGAATCCGTGGTGCTGGCCATGCTGCCGCTGTTCCATGTGTTCGGTCTGAACGCCGTGCTCGGGAGCTGGGCCATGGCAGGTGCCAGATTGGTGATCATGGATGGGTACCAGGGCCTCGCCGACGTGCTGGCCGGTGAGTCCATCACCAATTTGCCGGTGGCGCCACCGGTGCTCGCCCGAATCTTGGACGACGAGGATGCCGTTGCCAGCCTCGGGTCGGTCAGCACTGTCGTGTCTGGTGCTGCGCCGCTGCCCGTTGATCTTCGAGAGCGGTTCACCGCACGTACTGGACTCAGAGTCGATCAGGGCTACGGACTGACCGAGGCAGCACCGGGCGTCTCAGCCACCTTGGGCGGAGAACTGCTCGGGCATGGTCACGTCGGTCGTCCGTTGCCCGGCGTCGAGCTCAGGATCGGTGACGGCAGCGAACCGACCGAACCCGGCGAAATCTGGATCCGCGGTGACAACCTGTTCTCCGGCTACTGGCCCGACGGTCGTAGTGGTCCGGGCGAGCTCGGCTGGTTCCCGACTGGAGACGTCGGCTACCTGCTCGACGGCGAGTTGTTCCTGGTCGACCGGGCCCGCGAACTGATCATCGTCAATGGCTTCAACGTCTACCCTGCCGAGGTCGAGGAAGCGATCGCCGAACTGCCAGGTGTTGAATCGGTGGCCGTGATCGGCCGGCCTTATCGGCGTACCGGCGAGCAGGTTGTGGCATTTGTCACCGGACCAGGCCTAAGTGTCGAGGCGGTCAACGAATACTGCACCGACCGGCTCGCGAAGTACAAGCGCCCTAGCCTGGTTCAGCTGGTCGAAGAACTACCTAGGGGGATAACCGGCAAGGTCAGGAAGGGCGTTCTGCGGCACAGCTTGGAGGCGGTCAGTGAAAGGACATGAGTTGAAGGGGTGGTGTCGATGACGACGTTCACGGCGCGGGCGGAGCGCGTCGTCGTGCTGACCCGCCAGGGCTGCCATCTGTGTGACGAGGCGATCGCGCAGGTGGCTGCTGTGTGTGCCGAAACCGGCGAGGCGTATGCGGTGCTCGATATCGACAGCGACCCAGAGCTGCAGCGACGCTACACCGAGCAAGTGCCTGTGACGTTCGTCGACGGGGCGCAGCATGACTTCTGGCGGGTCGATCCGGTAAGGCTCAAGGCTGCGTTGCTGGGAACTCGCTAAGGCGCAATGTTGTTCACAGCTGCCACGCTGCGTGGTCTGACTGAGGGCACGGTGAACTGCACGTACCGACGTTGGGAGGTGGTACGGCCCACAGTCGGGTCGAGGTTCACCACATCCGCGGGAGTCGTCGAGGTCATCTCCATCACTGCAGCTGACGAGGAGCGGCTGACCGACCAGGACGCTGCTGACGCGGGATTCGACTCGGTCGCCGCCCTGGTGAAATGGACCAGCGCGAAGGGCCGCGGCGATCTCTACCGGATTGGCATCGCTTTGGCCGGACCTGACCCGCGGGTTGCCCTGCGTAGCTCCGCTGAGCTGACTCCTGCAGATGTCTTGGCGTTGAGGGCGAAGCTTGACCGGATGGATGGCGCAGCCGAGCAGCCCTGGACACACGGCACGCTTCGGCAGATTCAAAAGCTGCCCGGTGTGGTGTCGACCGAACTCGCGGCGGAGGCCGGCTTGGAGCGTCGCGCGTACAAGATGAGGGTGCGTCGGCTCAAGGCGCTCGGGCTGACTGAATCGCTGGAGCGCGGCTACCGGCTTTCACCGCGAGGGAGTGCGTACCTCGCAGCAACCGAGTTATCGGAGTCATGAGTTCGCCGCAGTCCCTCAGACTGTTCGTTTTGACGGTTGTGATGGGAAACGGTCGGCTGGCGAGTCCTCGGGTGGTGCGCTTTATCGGCTGTGATGATAAACGCACGCCCTGGGGCACGTGCGCTCAGCCAGCTGCGAGCGTTCAGCTGCGAGCGTCGGGAATCGCGGACCCCAGCGCGCCCAGGATCGCGCGCCGCTGTCCTGGACGAACGAACGAGCAGACACGCTTTTCGTCTGCGAGTGAGCGAGGAAGGCAGCGGCTTCCAAGCGCGATCCTCGCGAGCGGAGCGAGCAATCAGATATTGCGCGAGCAGCTCCACGGAAAATTGTGCACCACTTCACAAACCTCCTAGAGTGGCGCTGTTTGGATCTGAGCGCCGATTCAGGAGTGGTGTGTCGCATACCTTCCCCACTGACCCGCCGTCGCGGACGGCGGCAGGCCAGCATTGGCGAACGGTCGCTACCCTCAAGGGAATTCCGGACGCTACCGTTGCGCGGCTGCCTGTTTACCTTCGAGCGCTCAACCAGCTGGCAGAACAGCAGATCGACACCATCAGCAGCGGTGCGCTCGCTGAGGCTGCCGGCGTGAACTCAGCCCAGCTCCGCAAGGACCTCTCGTATCTGGGCTCTTATGGCACCCGTGGGGTCGGCTACGACGTGCAGTACCTCCGGCTCCAGATCGGCCGGGTCGTAGGCTCTGCTCACGACTGGCCAGTGATCATCGTGGGCCTGGGCAACCTCGGCACGGCTCTGGCCAACTATTCCGGTTTCTACTCGCACGGGTTTCGCGTCGTCGGCTTGATCGATACCTCACCTGAGCTGGTGGGCAAGCGGATTCATGGCCTCGCGATCTCCGACCTCAGTGAACTCGAGGAGGTCGTCGCAGATACGGGTGCGGTGATCGCAGTCATTGCGACTCCGGCCGAGGCCGCCCAGGCGGTTGCCGACAGACTGGTGTATCTGGGGGTCACCAGCATCCTGAACTTCGCACCCACAGTGCTCGTGGTGCCCGATGGAGTCAATGTCCGTAAAGTCGACCTCGGGCAGGAGCTGCAGATCCTGGCCTATCACGAGCAACGCAAGACAGACGACAGCAGCCAGGTGCTGGCTGAGAGCAGAGGCAGGAGTTCATGAGCATCCTGGTGGTCAGCGTCTCGCATAAGTCGACTTCGGTCTCTCATCTGGGCCAGCTGGCCCTGGATTCGCCTGCTTCGGCGAAGCTCGCCGAACAGCTCGTGGAATCGGAGCACATCGACGAGGCGGTGGTCCTGTCCACGTGCAACCGAACCGAGATCTATGCGTCGGTCTCCCGATTTCACGGCGCTTTGGACGACGCGACACAGGCCCTCGCCGATGTTGCCGGCATCCGTGGTAGTGAGCTGCGGGCGTTGTGTGCGGTGTTTTTCGACGAGGGTGCAGTCGCCCATTCCTTCTCGGTGGCCTCCGGTCTTGACTCGCTGGTGATCGGTGAGAGCCAGATTCTCGGGCAGGTCAAGAGCGCTCTGACCCTCGGTCAGTCCCACGAGACCGTGGGCCCGATCCTCAACTCCTTGTTTCAGCAGTCGATCCGCGTCGGGAAGCGGGTCCACAGCGAGACCGGGATTGGCTCGGCTGGTCGTTCACTAGTTAGCGCGGCGTACGGGCTGCTGGCTGACCAGCTGGGTGGGCTGGACGGGCAGCGTGTGCTCGTCGTCGGAGCCGGCGCGATGGCCGGGCTAGCAGCACGAACTGCCGCGGCTGACGGTGCATTGGTGATTTGCGCCAACCGCACGCTGGCACGCGCCGAGCGGTTGGCCGAAGCGGTGGGCGGAAAGGCCGTCGAGCTCTCAGATCTCACCCAGGCGCTGGCAGAATCCGATGTTCTGGTGACCTGCACCGGGGCCCGGACTTTTACCATTGGCGTCGAGGATCTGGCGGGTACGCCGGTGCGCGGAGTCGTCGATCTGGCACTTCCCGCCGATGTGGCGGCAGAGGTCGTCGACCACGGCATGTGCCTGGTGAACCTGGATCGTCTCGTTGCCGAACAACCAGAGGGTGCGAGTGACCAGGAAGTCGAAGACGCCCGCGCCCTCGTTCGGGAAGAGGTAGCCGACTTCCTTGGCCTGCGCCGTGCCGCCCAGGTCGCCCCAACAGTCGTCGCACTGCGTTCGATGGCCTCGGAGGTAGTGGCCAATGAATTGCGCCGGTTGGACGCGAGGCTGCCTCATCTTGATGATCATGAACGCGATCAGATCCAGCGCAGCATGCGACGTATCGTCGACAAGCTGCTGCACGCGCCGACCGTACGAGTACAGGAGCTCTCATCCGAGCCCGACGCCGTCGACTACGCCGCCGCGCTACGCGAGCTGTTCGCGCTCGACCCTCAGGCCGTCGCCGCGGTGATGTCACCAGAGATCGGCCCCTGATGCCTTGTTGGACTTGATGTCTGCAGAACTCCCGACCCGGCCCATCCGGCTGGGCGCACGTAGGTCGGCGCTGGCCCGCGCTCAGGCGAGCCAGGTAGCCACCGCGTTGGCCGCCGGCGGCACAGATTCGACCTTTGTCGGCATCACGACGACCGGTGATCTTGATCAGCGTCAGCTCACCGAGATCGGCGGCACTGGGGTCTTCGTCAGCGCGGTACGCGATGCGCTGCGTCGAGATGAGATCGATGTCGCAGTGCACTCATTGAAGGATCTTCCGACCATGTCCGCTGAAGATCTGGAGATCATTGCCATTCCAGTGCGTGAGGACACCCGGGATGTCCTGGTGGGCCGGCAACTCGATGATCTGTTCGACGGAGCTCGGATCGGTACCGGTGCTCCGCGACGTGCGATGCAGATGATCGACTGGGCGGCGGACCGGGACCTCCAGCTGGAGGTGGTACCGATTCGGGGGAATGTCGAGACCCGAATCGAGCGGGTGCGAGAGGAAAAGGTCGATGCCGTGATCTTGGCCGCGGCTGGGTTGCGCCGGCTCGGCCTACTGCCGGCGATAGACGTCGCCCCTGAGGGGATCGTCGTCAAGGGGCTCCCAGCACAGATTCTTGATCATCAGGTGATGCTTCCAGCACCTGGACAAGGAGCCCTCGCGCTAGAAATTCATCGTTCTCTCAGCATTGAGATGCGGGAGTGCTTGACACTTCTCGACAACCCAGTTGCGCGAGCTGAATCCCTTGTAGAGCGGGGTTTTCTGGCTGCACTGGAAGCTGGCTGCACTGCCCCAGTGGGGGCCCATGCGGTGGTGACAGCAGTCCGTGGTACAAGTCTCGATTTGACTCTGACGGCGGTAATTGGGAGAACGTTACTGAGCAACTTGTCAGAACCCACCAAAGCAGGCTCAGTCCTACGGCTGGAGGCGCACGGATCATCCACTGATCCGGAGCAGTTCGGGGTCGCCCACGCTGGTGAAGTCTTGGCGCAGTTGCGGGAGCAACACGTTTGAGCAACCTCATGCTCTGACCGTCAAAAGGCGGCTGAGCTGAACAACAGAACGCGAGAAGTCAGTGAGCACATCCTCGGCTCGTAGGGCCCGGACCTCCACCTCCGCCACTCCAACCGCGCCTATCGCCAAAGGTCGGGTGATCTTTGTCGGCACCGGACCGGGTGACCCGGACCTGCTGACGCTGGGCGCCATTGCTGCTCTGGCCGATGCCAGTTCGGTGATCTTGGACAATGATCGGCAGCAGGAGATCCTGACTCATCCAGCCATCACGCTGGCCGACGGTGCCGAGGTCCTTACGCTCGGTCTGACCGAAGCTCGCAAGCCATTGAGCCCGTCCGCGCGCGCCAAGCTGGTGCTCAAGCAGGCCTCGACCGGTACCCGGGTGGTGCGGCTCGTCAGTGGTGATCCGTTCCTGGACAACGCTGTCGCCGATGAGGCCGCAGCGTGCGTACGCGGTGGGATCGACTTCGAAGTCGTGCCCGGAGTCTCCAGCCTCACCGCAGTCCCCGAGTACGCCGGCATCGATCTGATCCATGCTGGAGGAGTGCAGTTCGCTTCTGTCACAGATGGCCGGTTCAGCAAGAACGGAACGGCTCAGTGGGGCTCCGCCGCGACGATTGTGGTGAGCACCGTGGTCTCGATGGTCAGTGGTTTGGTCGAGGCGGCAAAGGCCGCCGGGCGACCAGGAGATGATCATGTGGTGGTCACCCTGCATGGAGGCAGTACCGAACAGATCACTTTGACGACTAACTTGGATGGGCTGGTGGCCGCCGTGCGGTCGGTCAAGGCGCCCGCTTCCGATCCGGTGCACGTCATCATTGGTGCCGCCGCAGAGCAACGTCACGAACTGAGTTGGTATGAGACCAAGCCTCTCTTCGGTTGGCGAGTGCTGGTTCCGCGTACCAAGGACCAGGCGGCGCCGATGGTGGCGCGGCTACGCACCTATGGCGCTCACAGTGAAGAGGTGCCCACGATCTCCGTCGAGCCGCCGCGCAGTCCGCTGCAGATGGACAAGGCGATCCGCGGGCTAGTCGAGGGCCGTTATGAGTGGGTGGCGTTCACTTCGGTCAACGCGGTCAGGGCGGTACGGGAGAAGTTCGAAGAATACGGGCTGGACGCTCGGGCCTTCTCCGGTTTGAAAGTTGCGGCGGTTGGCCAGGTGACTGCGAATTCTTTGCAGGCTTGGGGAATCGAGCCTGATCTGGTGCCAGAGGGCGAGCAGTCCGCCGCCGGCCTGGCAGCTGAGTTCCCGCCGTACGACGACGTGCTGGATCCGATCAACCGAGTCTTCCTGCCGCGTGCAGACATCGCCACGGAAACTCTGTCTGAAGGCTTGAAGGACTTGGGCTGGGAGGTGGAAGACGTCACTGCCTACCGCACCGTACGGGCAACTCCGCCGCCAGCACCAGTGCGTGAGGCGATCAAGACCGGCAAGTTCGACGCCGTCGTGTTCACCTCCTCATCGACCGTGCGCAACCTGGTCGGCATCGCGGGGAAGCCGCATGCCTCAACAATCATTGCGGTCATTGGGCCGGCGACGGCCCGCACCTGCGAAGAGCACGGCCTGCGGGTGGACGTCATTGCCGCCAAGCCGTCTGTTGTGGACCTGGCGGATGCGCTGGCCAGTTTCGCGGCGCAACGCCGCGACGCCTTCCTGGAAGCTGGTGAGCCGGTCCTCAAGCCGTCACAGCGGCGTCCTGGTACCCGTCGCCGTGTTTGATTGCACTCCGCCGGATCTTGGCAGAATAGTGCTGGCAAGTTGCAGGTTCCCGGCTCGGTAATCTGCCTTATGCCAGCACTTTCTGGAGGAGCGAGGCAGTGAGACCCCGGATCGCGCGCCGCCGTGCTGAGGAGGAGCGAGCGGACAACGCTTTGCTGTCTGCGAGCGACGACGAAGTAGGCGGGTTCCGAGCGCGATCCGCAGCGAGCGGAGCGAGCAATTAGACAGAGACCGAGGCGGTTGCGTACTACCGCAGCAATACGAGCCATGATCGCGGAGACGAGCCTCGAGCCGCGCCAGTTGATCTTGCCGATGTTCGTGGCCGAAGGTCTGCATGAGCCACGGCCGATCAGCTCTATGCCCGGTGTCGTGCAGCACACCCTCGACACCCTGCGCAAAGCAGCAGTGGAAGCCGCGGATGCAGGACTGGCGGGGGTCATGCTTTTCGGCGTGCCGGAGCACAAAGACGCGCGCGGCTCCGGGGCGCTCGATCCGGACGGCATTTTGACTACTGCCGTCCAAGCGGTGCGTGAGGAAGTCGGCGACGAGTGCCTCGTCATGTCCGACGTCTGCCTCGACGAATTCACCGATCATGGCCACTGCGGTGTGCTCAGCGCATCAGGCGCGGTCGACAATGACGCGACCATTGAGATTTACGCCCAGATGGCGGTTTTGCACGCGGCCGCTGGATCGCACGTGGTGGGACCCAGCGGCATGATGGACGGCCAGGTCGGAGCGATCCGGGAGGCCCTCGATGCCTCAGGAGCCACCGATGTGGCGATCCTGGCTTATTCGGTGAAGTACGCCTCTGCGTTCTACGGTCCCTTCCGCGAGGCCGTCGCATCCTCACTCACCGGCAATCGCCGGACCTACCAGCAGGATCCGGCCAACATCCGCGAGGCGCTCCGGGAGGTGGCGCTCGACGTCGAGCAGGGCGCAGACATCGTCATGGTGAAACCGGCGCTCGGCTACCTGGACGTGGTTCGTGCGGTTCGGGAGGCGGTCGACCTGCCGGTGGCGGCGTACAACGTCTCCGGTGAATACGCCATGGTCGAGGCCGCAGCGGCAAACGGCTGGATCAGTAGGGATGCGGCGGTTAGCGAGGCGCTTACCTCTATTCGTCGTGCCGGCGCTGATGTGATCTTGAGCTATTGGGCTCTCGAATGGGCAACAAGGCGGCGATGACCGTCCGACCGGCTATCGGCACGCTGCGCAGCGAGGCTGCCTTCGAGCGGGCCAAGATGGTGACGCCGGGCGGGGTGAACTCACCGGTCCGTGCGTTCATATCCGTTGGCGGCACGCCGCGATTCATCGCCAGCGCCAGCGGCGCCTACCTCTACGACATCGACGGCAACGAGCTAGTCGACCTGGTCTGCTCCTGGGGTCCCATGCTGCTAGGCCATGCCCATCCCGACGTGATCGGTGCGGTAGCTGACGCGGCTTCGCGCGGGACCTCGTACGGTGCACCTACGCTGGCCGAAGTTGATCTTGTTGCTGAGATCATTGATCGGATGCCCGTCGAGCAGGTTCGCTTGGTCAACTCGGGCACCGAAGCCACTATGTCGGTGCTCCGCCTGGCCCGAGGTGTGACCGGCCGCAACAAGATCATCAAGTTTGCCGGCTGTTACCACGGACACGTGGATGCGCTGCTTGCTGCTGCCGGTTCAGGAGTGGCAACGCTGTCGATACCTGGAACTCCAGGTGTGACAGATGCGACCATCGCGGACACCATCGTGCTCGGCTACAACGACCGGGAAGCCGTTCGAGAGGCCTTCACAAGCTTCGGCGACGAGATCGCCGCGGTGATCACGGAGGCCGCCCCCGGCAACATGGGCGTCATTCCGCCCGGCACGGAGGACGGCATCGGCTTCAACGCCTTCCTGGCCGGCATCGCCCGCGATCATGGCGCTTTGTTCATCTCCGACGAGGTGATGACCGGCTTCCGGGTGAGCCGCTCCGGACAGTTCGGCCTCGATGGGATACGGCCAGACCTGATGACCTTCGGCAAGGTGATGGGTGGCGGCTTCCCTGCGGCAGCCTTCGGTGGCCGCGCTGATCTCATGCAAAACCTCGCCCCTGTTGGCACGGTCTACCAGGCCGGCACGCTCTCCGGGAATCCCATTGCCACGGCGGCCGGTCTTGCGACGCTGCGGCTGGCGACTCAGGAGATCTATCAGCAAATCGACCGCACATCGGCGGCGCTGCGGGCTGAGGTGAAGGCTGCCCTCGATGCGGCTGGTGTGCCTCACGTCATCCAGAACGCTGGGAACTTGTTCAGCGTTTTCTTCGTCACCGAAGGCGTGACCGCTGTGCCGGACTACGCCACCGCCATACAGCAGTCCACGACTGCCTACGCCGCGTTCTTCCATTCGATGCTTCGCTCAGGCATCTACTTGCCGCCGAGCGTGTACGAAGCTTGGTTTCTTTCCTCCGCGCACGATGATAGAGCGGTGAATCGGATCATCGATGCGCTGCCAGCCGCGGCCGTGGCCGCGAGCGCCTCGGAATAGCGGGACGAGGGGGCCGGATGGGTCAGAACCGGACAATTGTGCATCTGGTACGACACGGAGAGGTGGACAACCCTGCGCGGCTGCTCTACGGACGTCTCCCCGACTATCACCTCTCGGAGTTGGGCATCGAGATGGCCGAGCGGGTCGCCGAGTATTTCCGGGGGCGAGACGTCGTCCATCTGGTGAGCTCGCCGCTGGAGCGGGCACAGGAGACGGCCGCACCATTGGCTGAAGCGCTCAGTCTGCCGGTGGTCATCGACGATCGGGTGATCGAGGCGGCCAACTATTTCGAGGGGCTGAAGCTGTCCTTCAATGGAGCGCTGCGCCATCCCAAGAACTGGCTCTACTTCCGAAACCCGTTCAAGCCGAGCTGGGGTGAGGCGTACACGGAAATCCTGGCCAGAGTGCGCCCCGCGATGAGAGAGGCTGCCACTGCCGCGTTCGGCCACGAGGCAGTGATCGTCACCCACCAGCTCCCGATCTGGGTGGCACGTACCAATGCGGAAGGTCGGCGGATGATCCACGACCCGCGGAAGCGGCAGTGCACCCTGGGAAGCATCACATCGTTCGGCTACATCGATGCTCGCGTCACCTCGGTCAGCTACACAGAGCCAGCTGCTGAGCTACTCCGTCCGCATCAGACCAAGAAGTTCGTTCCAGGAGTCTGATGCTGCGGCATACTGCGGTCCGCATTGCTCTGGCTTTGGTCGCCACGCTGATCCTGGTCTCTTGTGCTCGCACTGGCCCAGACGAGCAAACCCAAAGTGGGGGCCAGGTGGGTTATCCCACCGTGCCGCGCAACCTCACCCGGATCCCGCCCGATCAACGTCAAGAGTTGCCAACTGTCTCCGGTCCAGCACTCGGCAGCAACCAGACGATCTCGACTCGGGACTACCGCGGCAAAGTTGTGGTGATCAACGTCTGGGGCTCCTGGTGTCCGCCTTGTCGTAAGGAAGCACCCGATCTACAGGCAGCCAGTGTCGAGACCAAAGACGTCGCCCAGTTCGTTGGCATTACCAGCAAGGATTACGACCCAGCGCCGGCCGAGGCCTTTGTGCGGAGCTTCAAGATCACCTATCCCAGCATCTACGACCCGACTGGGAAGGTGCTGCTCGCGTTCGCCGGCGAACTTCCACCAAGCGCCATTCCATCGACCATGATCATCGATCCGCAAGGCCGACTTGCCGTCCGGGTGCTGAGCGAAGTGTCCAAGATCACCCTTGTGGACATGATCAGTGACGTGGCGGAAGGTCGATAGATGATTCCGCTCGACCTGGCGACGTGGGCCGAGACTGCGGTTGGCGGCTCGATGGCCTTGGCCCTGCCGGTGGCTCTGCTCGCTGGTCTGGTGGCATTCTTCTCGCCTTGCGTGGTGCCGCTGCTGCCTGGCTACCTCTCGTATGCCACGGGTTTGGGGGCCGCCGAAGTTGTCGAGGGATCCTCGCGCCGCGGTCGGATGCTCGCTGGCGCATCACTCTTCGTGCTGGGATTCGCGATTGTCTTTGTCGTCACTGGTGTCGTCGCTGGTTCAGCCGGGCGATTGCTGGCGGAGTATCGAGACATGATCACCCGAGTGCTCGGTGTGATGATCATCATTCTTGGCCTGATCTTCGCGGGCGTTTTGCGGATCGGGCAACGCGACCTACGGATTCATCGGATCCCTGCCGTAGGGGTAGCCGCAGCACCGCTGGTCGGTGTGGTGTTCGCCCTCGGTTGGACACCCTGCCTGTCGCCGACCCTCGGGGTTGTGGTGAACCTCGGCTTCAACGAAGGCACTGCTGTCCGCGGCGGGCTGCTGGGATTTGTTTATGCCCTCGGGCTTGGTATCCCCTTCGTGATTGCCGGACTGGCCTTTACCAAGATGGCTCGCGCTGTTGCGTTCCTCAGGGAACGCCAGCTACTGATCATGCGCATCGGTGGCATCCTGATGATCATCGTCGGGATCCTCCTGGTCAGCGGTACTTGGAATACACTGACCGCTGTTCTGCGACAGTGGGCATCGACCTTCGAAACAGTGATCTGACGTGACGACGATCAAGACCCGCGAGTCGGCGGCCGAGTCCAGCAAACCAGCGGGGCAAGCCGACTTGCCCAGGCTGGGCTGGCGCGGCGGGCTGCGCTACCTATGGACCCAGCTCACCTCGATGCGTACGGCGCTGATCTTGCTGTTCGCGTTGGCGCTCGGGGCGATTCCGGGTTCGCTGGTGCCGCAGCGCAGGATCTCGCCGGTCCGCGTCACCGACTTCATCAACGAACATCCGACACTCGGGCCGATCTACGACAAGCTCGGCCTTTTCAGCGTCTACACCTCTCCCTGGTTCGCCGCGATCTATCTGCTGCTGTTCGTCTCCCTGGTCGGTTGCATCATCCCGCGGTGCGGCGGGTACGCCAGAGCGCTGGGGGCTCGACCGCCCAAGACACCACGCAATCTCACCCGGCTCCCCGCGTACGCAACTGCCGAGATCGCCGACAACGATCATGACGTTCTCGACCGAGCCGCGACGGCTTTGCGCCAGCGGCACTACCGGGTCGACGTCCATGAGGACAGCGTTGCCGCCGAGCGCGGCTACCTCCGCGAAGCAGGCAATCTGGTGTTCCACATCAGCTTGGTCTTCGTGCTCATCGGCGTTGCGATCGGTGCGCTCTTCGGCTTCCGCGGCACCAGTGTGGTGATCGTCGGTCAGGGCTTCTCGAACAACCTCACCCAGTACGATGACTTCTCCGCCGGCGCTCGATTCACCGACGCCGATCTAGTGCCGTTCAGCGTCATCCTGAAGGACTTCGACGTGAAGTTCGAGACTGGACCTGTTCAGCGCGGGGCAGCGCGGCTCTTTCGGGCGAACGTCGAGGTAACTGAGGAACCCGGCGCGGCGCCCCGCCCGGACGTTCTTGAGGTGAACAAGCCGTTGCACATTGGTGGCACCAAGGTGCATCTGATCGGCCATGGTTACGCACCCAAGGTCACCGTCAAGGACGCCGAGGGCAACATCGCGTTCTCAGGCCCTGTGGTGCTGTTGCCTCAGGATGGCAACTTCAGCTCGATCGGCGCCATCAAGGCTCCAGACGCTCGGCCAGAGCGGCTCGCCTTCGAGGCTTTCTTCTTCCCGACCGCGGTGCTCAACGACCAGGGACCGCAGTCGGTCTTCCCGGATGCCCTGAACCCAGCCTTGTTCGTGAACGTCTGGTACGGACCACCGAAGGTCGAGACCGGAAGGCCGGAGAACGTCTATTCCCTCGACACGGTGGGCCTCAGCCAGCTGAGGGAAGCCGACGGCCAACCGGTACGGATCGGCCTCAAGGTCGGAGACGGTGTGAACCTCCCTGATGGTAAGGGCTCGATCCAGCTAGACGGGTGGGTTCGCTGGGTCAAGCTGCAGATCGGTGCCACACCGGGCGTACCGATTTCCTTGATCGCGATCGGGTTTGCCGTCGCCGGCTTGTGCCTGTCGCTGTTCGTTCGTCCGCGCCGGGTCTGGATTCGAGTCCGGAGCCGCGAGCCAGGCCGTAGTGTGGTCGAGGTCGGTGGCCTGGACCGTGCCGACGCTCGGGCTGGCCTTACCGACGACGTGGCCGAGTTCGCCGCCGAGCTGTCCCGCAGGTCTGAGGATGTGAGCGTGAGATGACTTACGAGTACTACTCGAGCCTCGCCCTGGTTAGCTCGGTGGTCGTCTATGCAGCCGCCATGCTCGCCCACGCAGCCGAATGGGCTGCGGCAGGACGACGTGGCGTGGCCAAGCCTGCTGCGTCGGAGTTGGTCGATGTTGCGGCTGCCCACATGAGCCCTGAGCCTGTCCACATGAGCCCTGAGCCCTTCGACAGGCGCCGTCCTGAGCTTGTCGAAGGGCGCGACCAGCCCGGTCCTGACCCCGTCTCCAATGCGGAAAGCTCGCCCGCGTCCAGCCGAGGAGTCGAGCAGTTCGGCCGGATTGGTGTGGCGCTGACGGTGATTGGCTTCCTGCTGAGTGTGGCTGCTGTCGTTATGCGCGCCCTTGCCGCTGATCGCGCGCCGTGGGGCAACATGTTCGAGTTCACGATCACCGCGATGGTCTTTGTCGTCGGTGCCTACTTGATCTTGGTCTGGCGGGCCGGACTCCGCTGGCTCGGACTACCTGTCACCCTGCTCGCCGCCGTTGGAAACGGCCTGGCGGTGACGGTGTTCTATGTCGCGGTAGCACCGCTTGTTCCCGCATTGCACTCGGTCTGGTTTTTGATCCACATCGTGGCAGCAGCCATCTCGGGGGCCGCGTTCAATGTGGGCGGAGTGATGTCGATCTTCTATCTGATCAAGAAGCGAGCCGAGGAGCGGGGCACTGTCCGCGGTTACCTCGAGCGGCTCCCGGACTCGCGCAAGATCGACTTGATCGCCTACCGATTCCTTGCGTTCGCGTTCCCGCTGTGGACCTTCACTGTGGTCGCGGGAGCAATCTGGGCCGAGTACGCCTGGGGACGCTACTGGGGCTGGGACCCCAAGGAGACCTGGGCTCTGGTCACCTGGGTGATCTATGCGTGTTACCTGCACGCGCGCTCAACGGCCGGCTGGCGCGGCACTAGGGCAGCCGTCATCGCGATCATTGGCCTCGCATCGTTCTGGTTCAACTTCGTCGGCATCAACCTGCTGGTCTCGGGTTTGCACTCTTACGCCGGCATCTGAAGGAAGAACCTCCACACGTTTACCGTCTCCAGACAGCAAAGAGGCCTGAAATCGGCCGCGTACACCTTCGTCTGCCATCTTGGGACGGCAAACGCCGACGAGTTCGGCCATCACGGCCACCGCCGACATCAACGCCCACGGGTGGCTGCAGCAGGCTGATCCGCGTTGCAGCCCACTGTGTCAGCGCCTGGTGGCATCGTGGCGATCATGGACGATCTTGTACGGGCCATGAAGGCTGCTGCGAGCCCGGAGAATGCTCGGGCGCTTACCAGGTACTTCAAGGTGGCACCCGGTAGCTACGGTGAAGGCGATATCTTCCTCGGTCTCAAACTTGGCGAGCTGCGCCAGCTGGCCAAGCCGTACCTCAACTCGGCCTTTGAGCCGGAGCAATGGCTTCCGATGCTGCACAGCCCCGTTCATGAGCATCGACTGATCACCTTGGTCGTGATGAGCGAGCGGGCGAAGAAAATTGCCAAGCGTGGCGACGATGCCGAATTCCGGCTGATCTATGACACTTATCTCAGCAACACCAGCCATGTGAACAACTGGGACCTCGTCGATATCAGCTGCGGCCCGATCGTCGGGGGTTACCTGCTCGATCGCGACCGATCTCCGCTTTATGAGCTGGCTCGATCGGAACTCCTGTGGGATCGCCGGATCGCCATGGTTGGCAGTCAACGGTTCCTGCGCCGCGGCGAAACATCCGATCTTTACCGCTTGGCTATGATCTTGCTTCCCGATCGTCATGACCTGATCCACAAGGCCGTGGGCTGGTCGCTCCGAGAGGCGGGAAAGAAGGTCGACGCTGATGAACTGCGTCGCTTTCTTGATCAGCACGCAGCAACCATGCCCCGTACGGCGCTGCGCTATGCGATCGAACATTTCGATGCGGCCGAGCGGCAGCATTACCTCACCCTGCCGCGAACACCGGCTGCAAGCGCCCGGCGTGAACGGCAGAGTCAATCTCGCTAGCGCCGCCGCCGGGTACCAGGCGACATCACGGTCGAAAGGTCAGGGGCGGTCAGGAAGTGGCGATGCTCGGCGGCGAAGGCCGCAAGGATGCCCTTCTTGTTCCGGGTACGACCCGGGTGCGGGATGTCATGGAACTTTTCATTGAACTGGATGGCGGCCTCGGTTGCGCGGTCCTTGAAGCCTCGCAAGCTGCTCGAATCGACATGCAGCATCTCAGCGACAAGCGCCATGTCACCAGCGGCGTCGCGTAGCGCCCGCCAGATTCGCACCCAGGATGCGTCGGCCAGCAGGTTGTCGATCAGCGGAGCCCATTGGAGTCGCCGCTGCCAAGGCACAGGCGTCGGGTTGCTGCCGCTGCAGATGGACTCGCGATAGTGCACCAGCGTGCCAGGATCGTTCTTGGTCTTGTCCATCAGCGCAGCTGCGTTGAACCAATGATGAGCCGCGGCTGCGTACAGCGTCCGACCACTCTCGGTGAACTGGCTGTAGGTGACGATCTGGGTGGCCGGACGCTCGTGGTGTAGCCGGAGGAGGGCGGTCAGCCCAGTGCTGGTCTGCGAGCTGAGATTGAAGTCCACGAAGGCTAGGTCCCAGTTGAGACCGCGGCGCAGCTGCTCGTTCAGCTGATCGATCGAAGGAGCCACCGTGAGATCACGTCCGAAGGCATGCTCGAAGTTCGCCCGCTCGCCGGGCACGTCGTCCACCAGCAACACTCCGACTGTGTTCATCGCCAGCCCTCAACGCATTTGATCATCTGCCGAAGCTTGATCATCTGCAGACTTTGACTATTCACTCTCTGGTAGCCAGCGCGCCGTGACAGTCTTGCTGGCCCCATTCTGTAGCGAGGTCAGTGATCCGGAGAGGCCTCGCAGACGAGCCTCCAGACGGGCCGAGCTTGTTTCGGGAGTCTTCCATACTCCAGATGCCATGGGCGGAGCATCATCAGTGACTGAGATCGCAACGTGTGCTCCCTTGGGGGCCACAGCTACGTCGATGGCACCCGCTCCAGCGTTCAACGCATTGCCAACCAGGTCGTTCAGCACCAATCGTGCAAGATCACGATCGGCGGCGGAGAGCGTGTCGACACCAATGTCGATCTGAGCCTTGGCCCCTACGGCCCGCGCCAGTGTGAGTACGGGCGCCTCGAGATTCTGTACGCTCGTTGAACTGTCACGGCCGAGCTGAGCGAGCGCCAGCGTCTCCCGCAGCCGGCTGTTGGCCGAGACGGCGAGGTCGTAGAGGCAGGGGGCGACGTCGCGGATCTCACGGGCCTGCTGCTCGATGAGGCGGAGATTCGTTGAGAGCGCACCGTGTGTCTCGCTGATCACCAAGTCGCGTCCGGCGTGCGACTCCTCCTGAACCAGACCGGGCAGAGCCCTCATGATCAGGTCAGTGTCTGAAATACGCGAGCCCACGACTGCGAGAGGCAGCAACGAAATAGCTAGCGCCGCAACCCAGCCATTAGGCTCCCACTTGGCCGGCAGCGCAATCAGACAGACGAGCAACGCTGTGATCGGCCCCGCCAGGCGCCGGAAGATCTCGTGCCAGGCTGGAGGGTCCATCTCGTCGGGATTGAACCAGGTGTGGTCATTGAAGATCAGCAAGGATGTCGTGATCAAGAACACCGTGCCGGCGGTTAACATGATCAGGCGTGCCCAGAGCGGATCATCGGTCGCTATCCAGGACGGGATCGCGATCAGCAGGAACGCTTCCGGAATCTCGAAGTACGACCCAAGGTTCAGACGGTGTCGACCGTCGGTTTTGATCAGGTTCCGGAGGTAGGCCTCCGACAACCAGAAGCGTGGCTGGGTGCCGCGCCGCAGGTGCCGCTCGTTGATCCACGACAGAAGGCTGCCAAGTGAGGCAGCGAGACAGAGCCCGATCGCCAGCAGGCTGCTGCGACTGCCAATGGACAAACCGGCGATGATGACCAACGCGATCACTCGGACGTACCACGCATGCATCGTGTAGTCGCTGGAGCGCCGGACGAGCGCCAGGTAGCAGATTCGGTTTCGCCGATGACGGCTCAGCCTGCCGCCGAGGCTTATGCCAGCCACGCTCTATCGTTGCTCGATTATCTCGCGCACGGCAAGCGCTACTGGGCGGTAACGCTGCGACCCTGCTGGCACGATGGCGGGGTGCGGCACTTTGACCTCTGCATCATCGGCACCGGATCCGGAAACTCCATCGTGGACGACAGATTTGATCATCTGAGCGTGGCCTTGGTCGAGATGGGAACTTTCGGCGGGACCTGCCTCAACGTCGGCTGCATTCCCAGCAAGATGTTCGTCCACCCGGCCGATCTTGCTGCCTCCACGGTGGAGGCGAACAGGCTCGGGGTTGATCTGGATCTCCGCGGCGTCCGCTGGCGGGAGATCCGGGATCGGATTTTCGGTCGGATTGATCCCATGGCCGCGGACGGCCGGGGCCACCGGCAGCGCAGCGACAATGTCACCGTTTTCGACGCGCACGCACGCTTCGTCGGGCCGCAAGAGCTGGACGTCGGGGCGGCGGACACCATCACCGCCGACCGGTTGGTCCTTGCGGCCGGGAGCCGTCCGGTGATCCCCGATCTGGCGGGGCTGACGTCGGTGGACTTCCACACCTCCGACACGGTGATGAGGCTGCCGGAGCTGCCGCAATCGGTGATCATCATCGGCGGTGGGTACATCTCAGCCGAGTTTGCCCACGTTTTCTCCGCTTTCGGAGCCTCCGTTGCCGTGCTCAGCCGCTCGGAGTTGCTGTTGCGGAGAGAGGACGCTGACATAGCGAAGCGTTTCACTGAGCTCCTCGGCCGGCGAGTGGATGTCCGCCTCGAAACGAGCGTCGAGTTGATCGAGAAGACGCCAGACGGGCGAGTACGGGTGCGAATCAGCGGCTCACAGGGAGGACAGCAGGAGAGTCTTGAGGCAGAGATTCTGCTGATCGCCACCGGCCGGACCCCCAACGGCGACACCCTGGACTTGGCGCGTGGCGGGATCGAGGTGGACGACGATGGGTTGATCGTTGTCGACGACTATCAGAGGACTACCGCTGAGGGCGTCTTTGCGCTGGGCGACGTGTGCTCTCAACAGCAGCTCAAGCACGTTGCCAACAAGGACGCTCGAGTCGTACAGCACAATCTGCTTCACCCCGATTCGATGATCACCAGTGATCGACGGTCCGTCCCGCGCGCTGTGTTCTCTATGCCACAAGTGGCTTCGGTTGGTCTCACAGAGTCAGAGGCCAAGGAGCAGGGCATCGACTATGTGGTATCGCGTCAGGACTACGGAGAGACCGCATTCGGCTGGGCGATGGAGGACACTGATCATTTCGTGAAGATCATCGCCGATGCGAAATCGAAGATCATCCTCGGGGCTCACCTGATCGGGCCGCAGGCTTCATCACTGATTCAGCCGCTGATCCAGGCGATGAGCTTCGAACAGCCTGCGCCGGAGGTCGCCCGCGGCCAGTACTGGATCCACCCTGCGATGACCGAAGTGATCGAGAATGCCTTGATTGGCCTCAGCGACTAGCCGACTCCGCCTCGACCCTCTGTTTCTTGCACTGCTCGCGCATCGCAAACACGAGCGGGTTCAGCGAGGCTGAGTCAGCCGTTTGATTGTCTTGGCTACGCGATCAGCGCGGGTTTCAGGCTTCTTTCCCTCATCTATCCACCGCGCGTATTCGTTTCGGTGGGTGAAGGGCAGCTGGTCGTACGCGGCCCTCGCTGCTGGATTCTCTGCCAATGCTGCGGTGAGCTCAGCAGGTTCGACTACCACGCGTTCTTGATTGTCCTCCACGAGCTCAACCTCAACCAGCTCGCCGACTCCGACTCCGAGCTGCTTGAGCAGGTCTTTCCGCAGGCCCAGATAACTCTGGCCGCCATAGACGGCCAGCCGCGAGCGATACTCCACACCATTGACATGCGCCAATACCGGAGGCCGCTTGGAGGCGAACGTTGCCGCGACTTCCTTGGGCACCACCAGCGCGTGACCGCCACCTTGACCCATCGAGAGGACTTCGGCCGAGAAAGTCATGGACCAGCGGCCTAGGAGCTGCGACGCGAGTTGATCAGCTTCCAGGTGCCGGGCAGCAGCCCAGCAGCCAGCAAGATCTTGATCACATCACCAATCAGGAACGGCAACACACCCTTGGCAAGTGCGGTGCTGAGCGGCAGATCCGCCAGGAGCATCAGGCCGGCCACGCCAAAGACGTAAATGACGACGTTCCCGAGCGCCATCATGCCGATCGTCGGCACCACGCGTCGGTCAGCACCACGCTCGGCAAGCCGTCCGACCAGCCACGCAGCCGCAACGAAGCCCACGATGTAGCCGAAGGATGCGAAGGCCCAGCCGCTCTGCTGGTTTGCGAACCAAGGCACGCCAGCGACGCCGGCAAGCAGGTAGAGGGCCATGGAGGCCGCTCCGCGGACACTGCCCAAAGCAGCACCAACCAGCAAAACGGAGAAGGTCTGCAGCGTCAGGGGAACAGGTGTGAACGGCAGGGGAATCGCCACCTGAGCAGTCAGACCGACGAAAACGGCTCCGCCAATCACGAGAGCGATACTGCGGACCAGGCCGCCGGGAATTACGTCGCCCAGTGTGCGTGGGCTTACGCTGGTGACGCTCGACATGGGGTTTGTTCCTCCATACGGTGTGGGCATGCGGGTGTGGATGCAGCGTCGCCTCCGCACCAGGATGCGACAACCCTAGTGTCCGGACTGCTGTGGCCGCTAACAGGCTCATGCGGTGAAACCGACGGGGATCGAGGTGCTGTGCGTCCAGCGATACGCGGTCGGCATGGCTGGCTCGTCGGCTGCGCGACCGTGACCCTTGCCGTGTTCGCTGGCTGCGGCACGGGCTCCACTGCGACCCCCACGGTTGGCGAAGGGCCCGGGTCATCCATTCCGACTTCGGCAAAGCCGACGCCGTCCATGGACGGCACACAGAAGGCAACACCGATGGAGTCGTTCACCGGGCACGAAGGTTGCGATCAGGTCGTCAAAAAAATGACTCTGTCTGAGCGGATCGGCCAGATGCTGATGGTCGGTGTCAGTTCCCGGGGGATCAGCGACTCGGAGAAGACGATTGTCGAGGAAACTCGGGCAGGAAGCATCATCCTGCTAGGCAACACCACAGCAGGAAAGAGCGCCGTACGCCGGGTCGTCAGTGAGGTACGTTCGGCGACGCGCAGTCCCGACGGGGTGAGGGTCATGCTCGCCGCTGACCAGGAGGGAGGACGTGTTCAGCGGCTCAAGGGATCCGGCTTTGCGACAATTCCGTCGGCGCGAGTCCAGGCCAAGCAGTCCAATGCTGCGCTGCGCAGGAGCGCTTATGACTGGGGCCTCGAGCTCAAAGAAGCCGGGATCAACGCCAATCTGGCGCCGGTGGCCGATGTCGTGCCCATGTCGATGGCCTGGGCCAATCGGCCGATTGGTCAGCTCCGTCGCGGATATGACTCATCACCCAAGAAAGTGGCCGCTAAGGTCACTGCATTCACCGAGGGGATGGATCGTGCCGGTGTGGCTACGGCCGTCAAGCACTTCCCGGGGCTGGGGCGAGTCCGCGGCAACACCGACTATGTCAGCCGAGTCGTCGACACCAGGACAACGCGACATGATGACGCTCTCGCTGGCTTCAGTGCTGCAGTCGACGCCGGTACTGACATGGTGATGGTGTCGTCGGCCTTCTACCGGAGGATCGACGCTGAGCACCGAGCAGCGTTCTCGACCGTCATCATGGACGAGATGCTGCGCAAGGATCTCGGATTCTCCGGTGTTGTGATCTCTGATGACCTAGCGGCCGCCTCGATGCGGGTCCTGTCTCCAGAGGAGCGCGCGCGCCGGTTCATTCGCGCCGGAGGCGACCTGCTGATCGTCGGCGATGCAAAGCTGGCGACCACCATGGCCGAGGCGATCAAGCGCGAGGCCTCTGACAATCCGACTTTCGAAAAGCGGGTGACGGAGAGCGCAACACGCGTCGTGGCAATGAAGGAGCGCCGCGGCCTAGCCCATTGCTAGCCGTCAGAACTTACCCGTCGACCTGGAGCTGCGCCAGCGCGTCCCGAGCCGGTTGCACGAGTTCCGGCGTGGTGTCGGGGATCGAGGCGTAGTAAAGGCCGGACCGGTTGCCAGCCGACACGATCGCCACAATGAGCAGTTCGCCCTTGGTCTCCAGTCCTTCGATGTCGAAGGTGAGTTGGGACTCCACCAGCCAGCCGTCGTGGTCGTCAATGGTGACTTTTTCGTTCACCTTGACATTGCTGTTGACGGGATTGTCGCCATAGAAAGTGCCGAGAATGCATTTCACAACGATCTGCGAGCCTTGCTCGGGGGTGAAGAAGCCGTCGCCAGCTTGTAATTCACCGACAGTGACCTGGGCGACCCAGTCCCTGCCCTGGCCGTCATAGTTTGTCTCAACCGGAACGAGCTGGCTCAGCACATCGCTCCCGAATGGCACCCGGGTCTCACCTTGCGGCGGGCTCCAGGGGGAACCGAGTTGCGGGTAGGACACCGGTCCGCCGTGGACTCGTCCGTCGGCCGGGTGGCTGGCGGGCGCCTCTGGGGTTGCCGTACTTTGCGGCGGGCAGGCGTCCTGGGAGGGTTGCGTTACCGGGCCGCCA
>DATEWO010000486.1:0-3922 GCA_035257925.1 Propionibacteriaceae bacterium
GGAGCCGTACCTGCTTGAGGCGTACGGATTCGTCCTCTGGGCCGATTTCACGCGTCGCACCGTCGGCAGCCCAACCAGCAGCGGTAAGGAACCGGCGGAGCGCGTCGTCGTTTGCGTTCACCCACCAGCACGCACGGGCAAATCCATCGGCCCGCAGGGTGTCCGCGCAGGCGTTCAGGAGCCGCGAGCCATGGCCTCGATGTTGCGCTGCCGGATCTACTACGAACACCTCTATCGCGCCGTCGGTAGCCGGGTCGGCATCGTCATCCTGGCTGGGCATGGTGGTAGCAAACCCCACAACTCGCTGGCCGTCAGTCGCGACGAGGACGCGGAATGCAGCCTGTGGGGGCCGCTCGATGGCTGCGCGCCAAGAGTCGGTCATCTCCGTCAGCGAGACAGAGGTGAGCATCAACTCGGCGAGATCGGCCGGCCATTGGGTTGCCCAGGACCGTCGTTGGAGCTCCGCAATGCTCGACGCCTCGGCTGGCAAGGCAAGGCGCACGGAGTCCGCGATGGGTCCACCGGGAGCTGAAGTCACGGGCGCGATGCTATCCGGCCTGTACCCTTCCTCCCGTGGCCGCCGGTAGCTTGCAGATCCCGCCGTTGCTGTCGTCTAACGCGATGCGCATCGTCTCACTCGGCGGTCTGGGCGATGTCGGTCGCAACATGGCCGTTGTGGAGTTCGACAGCCAGCTGCTGCTGATCGACTGCGGTGTGCTGTTTCCAGAGGATGATCATCCTGGCGTCGATCTGATCTTGCCTGGCTTCGATGCCATCAGCGAGCGGCTTGACGACGTGATCGGCCTGGTACTCACTCATGGCCACGAAGATCACATCGGAGCTGTGCCATACCTGCTGCGACAGCGACCAGATATTCCACTCATCGGGTCGAAACTGACGCTGGCGTTACTGGCGGAGAAGCTGCGGGAGCACCATCTGCGGAACGTTCCGCAACGCGTCGTCACCGACGGTGACCGGATCGTCGTCGGCAAGTTCGAGTGCGAGTTCATCGCTGTGAACCACTCGATCCCCGATTCCTTAGCCGTCGCCGTACGCACCGCAGCCGGACTCATCTTGCACACCGGTGACTTCAAGCTGGATCAGCTGCCCCTGGACGGCCGGATCACAGACCTGCGTGCCTTCGCCCGGCTCGGTGAAGAGGGTGTCGACCTGTTCATGGTCGACTCGACCAACGCCGAAGTGCCCGGCTTCACCACACCGGAGCGAGACATCAGCCCGGCTCTGGAACGGGTTTTGGCGGCCAGCCGGCAGCGGGTGATCGTGGCCTGCTTCGCCTCCCATGTGCACCGCGTGCAGCAGGTTCTCGACGCGGCTGTGGCCCATCAGCGCAAGGTGGTCTTTGTCGGACGTTCCATGGTGCGCAACATGAGTGTCGCCCGGGACCTGGGCTACCTGAGCATTCCTGCCGATACCTTGATCGAGCAGCGCGACATTGACAACTACCCGCCCGCGGATGTCGTGATCGTCTCGACCGGATCTCAAGGCGAGCCGCTGTCCGCGTTGTCGCGGATTGCCCACCGGGAGCACCCAGTGATCCAGCTGAAGAGCGGCGACACCGTGGTGCTTGCCAGCTCGCTCATCCCGGGCAATGAAAGTGCGGTCTATCGAGTGATCAACGGCTTGACCCGGCTTGGTGCCCATGTGGTGCATCGAGGGAATGCGCTCGTCCACGTATCGGGGCATGCCAGCGCGGGGGAGCTGCTCTACTGCTACAACATTGTCCGGCCCCGCAATGTCATGCCGGTGCATGGTGAGGTGCGGCATCTGAACGCCAACGCCGACCTGGCAATCGCAACAGGTGTTCCGGCGGACCGTGCGATCATCGCCGAGGACGGCATGGTCGTCGACCTGGAGGGCGGTAAGGCCGCCATCGTCGGCAAGGTAGATGCCGGCTACATCTTCGTCGACGGCACCACAATTGGCGACATATCAGAGATGTCCTTGACCGACCGGCGCATCCTCGGCGAGGAAGGCTTCATCTCCGTGGTTGCGGTGGTCAACACCCATGCCTCCAAGATCGTCAGCGGTCCGGATATCCATGCCCGCGGCTTCGTGGAAGACGATGGGGTGTTCGACGACGTGCGCCCGCTTATCGTGTCGGCCCTGGAGGCTGCGCTGCAGGAAGGCGTGGACGACTCCTACCGGCTTCAGCAGGTGATCAGACGGCAACTCGGCAGGTGGGTGAGTGACACGCACCGTCGCCGACCGATGATCATCCCGGTGGTCATCCAAGCCTGAGCGCAGAGCCAGGCTCTCGACAGGGTTAGGTGCTGATGTAGATCAGCGAGTGACCTTGCCAGCCTTGATGCACGAGGTGCAGACGTTGAGCCGCTTCGGGCTGCCGGACACACTTGCGCGTACCGTTTGGATGTTCGGGTCCCAGCGCCGGTTGGTCTTCTTCTTGGACCAGGGGACGTTATGGCCGAATCCGGGCCTCTTGCCGCATACGTCACATACCGCAGCCACTGGAGTTCGCTCCCAAATTACGTCGATCGGGTGGAGATGCCCGATGTGGGCAACCGGAAAAGAGTACCCGACAAGCGCCGACGCAGGCCAATTGCTGCCGGCTATGAGGGTGCTTCTTTGCTCATTTGGGCGTGCTCCGGTGCGTCTTGTGCACGCCCCGAGGTCCAAGGCGGTCGCCCCTCTTGCTAATAGGGTGGCAAGCGTGAATCGCGCTGGCACGCAGGCGCCGACGCTCTGGGAGGCCTACGATGCGTGGTTGCGGCGGGCGACCAGCATTATTGGCGATTCAGCCGACGCCTTGAACGCGATCAACGTCTTTCCAGTGCCTGATGCCGACACCGGGTCAAACCTCAAGCTGACCATGACTGGGATCTCTGAAGCGGTCCCCAACCTGGAGCAAGCCAGCCTGGACTCAGCCGTTCAGGCGGCGGTCCTGTGTGCCCACGGCAATTCTGGGGCCATCGTCGCGGAGATGTTCGTCAGTGTCTGCCGAACGCTGGAGTACGACCTGCCGGCGCTGCAGGCAATGCCGACGGGCACCCTCATCGCCACCTTGCTACGGTCGGCGGCGGTCGCTGCGAGGCGCGCCGTTGCCCGACCAGTCGCCGGCACCATTCTCACGGTTGCGGACGAGGCTGCAAACGCCGCCGAGGAGGCGGCGGTCAGCCATCCTGATGATGCTCTGGCCGTGGTACGAGCGGCACAGCGCAGCGCTCACGCATCCTTGGCTCGGACGCCGCAGCAACTTGACGTGCTGGCTTCGGCCGGAGTTGTCGACGCCGGCGCCCAGGCGTACGTGCTCCTGATCGACGCGCTCACCGAGGTGCTCGGCGGAACGCCGGCTCACCCGCTGACAGCCGTCGACCCGCGCCCGGCGGCAAGGCAGCAGGAGGGGCCGAGGGTGTCGGGCGAGTACGAGGTGATGTATACGCTCCGCGGCGCTCAGCCGTCGGATTTGGATGGACTACGAGACCAGCTGTCAGAGCTCGGCCATAGCGTGGTCATCGTGGGGGACCAGGCCATCGCGCAGGTACACGTCCACCTCGGCGAGGTGGGCGCTGCAGTCGAGGCGGGGCTCGTGCTCGGTAAACTGAGCCAACTCCGCATCACCGCGCTGCCGCCGAGTTCGGCCGCCGGTCAGCGAAGTGTCTTGGCCGTGGTCGCCGGTTCCGGGCTTGCTCAAGCCGTCGCTTCGCTGGGCGGCATCCCGGTGTTAGCTGCTCAGGGCGGTGTCACCGTCGATGAGCTGCAAGCTGCCGCTGAACGAACCTGCGGTGATCTGGTGATCTTGCCTAACAGCAGCAGGAACCTCAAAAAGGCCGAGCAGGTTGCGGCTGAGTTGCGCCGAAATGGTCGCCGGGTCGACATCATCCCTGCTCTCGCCCAGGTGCAGGGCTTGGCCGCAATGGCAGTCCATGAGCCATCGGCCGACGTC
>DATEWO010000487.1:0-2678 GCA_035257925.1 Propionibacteriaceae bacterium
CTGACGTCCTCCGATCTGGCTGCTGGACCGACGGAATCCAGAATCTTGCCGATGCGAAACACAGTGTTGATGTGCTGTGGAAGCACGCCAGTACGCACAAAGAGCTCTTCGGCTCCTAGCTGATGCAGCCAGTGCTGTGCATCCTGCGGGTTCGCAGCCCGATAGTGCTGAATGGGAGCCACGAGCTTGTTGTGGTTGTCGAGGAGCCCGACGTCCACACCCCAAGCCGTTACACCCATACTGCTCGCGGCACCGTCTAACTGCGCCGCCGCACGTTGCAGACCAACAACGGTTTGTGCAAAGAGCTTGTCTGCGTCCCAATGCAGTTCCGGACCGGACCCTGCTGGTTCGTTGCGGAATCGGTGCACCTCGGCAACTTCAAGGTGATCGCGCTCAAGTCGCCCTACAACGACACGGCCGCTGGTAGCGCCCAAATCGACGGTCACATAGCTGCTCATCATCCTTGATCGTCACACAGCGGTGTACGCACCATCGATGACAATGCTTTGGCCCATCAGATAGGAAGACCTGGCGGAGCACAAGAAGACGACGAGCGCCTCAAGATCAGCAGGCTCACCCATTCGTCCAGCCGGAATCATGTTCCGCCACCGCTCGGCGAGTTCCGGATTGGCAGTGGTGAACTGTCGCGTCATCTCTGACAGCATGTAGCCGGGCGCGATGGCGTTGACGCGGATCCCGATAGGCGCCCACTCCACGGCCAGCGCCTTGGTCAGCATCTCCACGCCGGCCTTAGATGCGTGATACGACGCTTGATGTTGCGGAAGATTCACAATTCGCGCCGACATCGACGACACATTGACGATCACGCCTCCGGTACCCCCTGCGGTGCAGGCCCGCGCGAGGGCCTGGCAGCACAGGAACGTACCCGTCAAATTGATGTCGACTACCCGCTGCCAGGATTCCTTTGAGACATCGATGCTGTCTTCCCAGACGGTGATCCCGGCGGCGTTGATGAGAATGCTTGGCGAACCGAGCGTGCGACTGACTTCACCAAACGCCGCAGTGACGCTGCTGTCGTCTGTGACGTCTGCCGACACACCGACGCTCTCCACGGCGAACTCGTGCCGAATGGTTTCTGCACTGTCTTTGACTTCCGCGAGCACATCAAGCAAAGCGATCTTGGTTCCCCACCTCGCAAGTGCTTGGGCCATGCTGAGTCCGAGCCCCCGAGCTCCGCCGGTGATCACTGTGACTTGACCTGCTAAATCCTCAAACACATTCGTCCTTCCATGGGGCCTGGAGGTTGCGACATGACATTAGTGAAGACACCAGAACGCGATCGTCGCGCACCCCAGTTGATCAACCTGGCGTTTGCGCCGCGCAGATCTTAGGGGCTTCGCCGAGGGCGGCTTATCATCGGCTCGTGGGGACGACCTCGGCTCACAGCCTCGTCGTCGCAGGTCGGGAGGCAGCGCGGGCTGGCGACTTCGAGGCTGCCGCGCGCTCCTTGCAGGCCGCGCTGGCCATCGAGCCCAACCCGGAAGCCCATGACGCTCTCGCCTACCTTGCGTATATCGACGACGACTACGCGGAGGCCCGGCGGCAGTGGGAGCTGGCCTACCACGGGTACCTGGCGGCGGGTGACCTGCGCGGTGCCGGGCTCGCTGCAGTACAACTCGCAGGCACCTTGTACGATGCGTTCCTCGACGAGCCGGGGTCGCGAGCTTGGCTCCAGCGTGCCGGCGAGCTGCTGAACCAAGTGGGGCGTTGCGTCGAGCGCGGATACCTCGCCCTGGCGCTCGTCGCGTGTCACGCGCGCGACGCCCATGCCCTGGAGCAGAGCGCTGCGGTGGCGCTCGAGCTCGCCATGGAGTTCGGCGACCCCGATCTCCAGGCACGCGCCCGTGCCGACCGCGGACTCGCGCTCATCAACCAGGGCCGCATCGCGGAGGGGTTCGACCAGCTCGACCAGGCGATGGCGGCTATCGTCGCCGGCACCGTCTCGCCGCCAATGAGCGGCGCAATCTTCTGCGCGATGCTCTCCGCGTGCGAACGCACCGGTGACCTCAAACGCGCCGAGGAATGGACCCGAACGGCCCGCATGCATCTCGACCAGACGTTCGGAGAAAAGGTGCTGATTCTGCACTCGCATTGTCGTACGGCGTACGGCGTGGTGCTGTGTGACACCGGTCGGCTGACCGAGGCAGAGGTCGAGATTCTGCAGGCCTTCGGTCCGAGCGCCACCAAGGCGGTGTCCAAGCAGGCCGACGCGGCGGGAGCGCTCGCCCGGCTTCGGCTGATGCAGGGACGGCTCGACGAGGCGTCCGATCTGCTCGCGCCGTACGTCGGCCACTTCGAGGTGTGCGAACAGCTCGCGCAGCTGCACCTGCTGCGGGGGGAGCCAGACCTGGCTGCCGCCGTACTCAACCGCGGACTGCATGATCTCGTCGGCGATCGACTCCGGGCGGGTCGCCTGCTCGAACTGCTCGTCGAAGTAGAGCTAACACGCGACCATCCCGACGGTGCCGAGCAGGCGCTAGAGCGGCTGGAGGCCTGTGCGCTGGCGTCGGAGAGTCCGGTGCTTCGGGCGGCGGTGAGCCTATCCGACGGTCGGATCTCGATGTACCGCTCCGAGTGGCAGAGCGCAGTGGCCGCTCTGAATGAGGCGCTTGAGCTTCTCGGCACCGAGGAGCGGCCGATCATGGCTGGTCGGATCC
>DATEWO010000488.1:0-2154 GCA_035257925.1 Propionibacteriaceae bacterium
CGGCTCGAGCTCTATAGTCCGCTCATTGTCGAACTCATCGAATCCAGCGGCGGCCTCAGCTGCAAATGCTGCACTCGGCGGCGCCTCCTCAGTCGCACCGAGGCCTTCGGCGAAACGTCCCGAAACGCAGGCCACGAACTGGTCCAGCAGCCTGTCGCTGACATCAGAGATCACTCCGCGGCCGAATTGCGCAGGCTTGCCGGTGATCGCAAGGTCGGTCAGAACCTCGACATCGGTCTGCTCGCCACTCTCGGCGAAGGAGGCGGTGACGATCGCAGTCGCCGTTCCGTTTCCCCGCTTGTCCTTGCCGCGAGCCTCGATCACCACCCGACGGTCCGCATCGTTGCGTTCCACGTACCGGCCAGATCCGTTGTAGACAAGGGCAACCGGACCCAGTTTGACCTTTACCGAACCGGTGAACTCATCGCCCTCGATACGGTCGATGGTGGCACCGGGGAAGCATGGAGCTAACCCCTCCAAGTTGTTGAAGGCGTTCCACGCCTCGTCTATGTGAGCGGGCACGCTGAAGCGATGCGTCAGGTCCATAGGTTCATCCTGTCCTATGCGCGCGGCTGCGAGCACCGCGCGTGTCTTATGTGCGCGCGGCTGTGAGCACCGCGCGGGTCCTATCTGCGCGCGGCTGCGAGCACCGCGCGACGGCCCAAGATCGACGCCAAATGGCGACGGTACTCCGGGTCGCCATTGATGTCGGTAGGCGGTGCTGTGCCGTCAACGATGCTGGACAACGCACTCGCGACGGCATCGGGCTCCACCGCGACGCCGGCCAGCGCTTGCTCGGCCGCTCGCGCCCTGACCGGTGTCGGTCCCATGTTGGTCAGGGCAAGCCGGGCCTCGGCAATGGTGCCGTCTTCGGTCCGGACGGTCGCCGCGACGCCGGCGATCGCCCACTGTTGCTTCACACGGACGAACTTCTCGTACGCCGAGCCCCAGCCGGTGAATTTCGGTACCCGGACTTCGACCAAGATCTCGTCGTCTCCGAGTGCAGTCGTAAAGAGATCTTGAAAGAAATCAGCGGCTACGACTCGTCGTCGTCCACCAGAGCTGGCGATCACGAACTCCGCGTCCAACGCCACCATTGGTGCAGGAATGTCACTTGCTGGATCCGCGTGCGCGCAAGCCCCGCCAATGGTCCCACGATGCCGGACTTGGGGGTCTGCCACGGTCTCGACGCATCGAGCAATCAGCGATGCATGCTCGGCAACCAGCGGATCCCGCACGACTTCGAAGTGCGGAGTCATCGCCCCAATGACGATCGCATCACCGTCGTCGCGGATACCCTTCAGTGAGTCGATCTTGGCCAGGTCTACTAACAGCTCAGGTGCCGCGAGGCGGAGCTTCATCACCGCCAGCAGGCTCTGCCCACCAGCGATGATCTTGGTATCCTCGCCGCCCTGCGCGAGCAGTTGCAACGCCTCGTTCAGGCTGGTGGGTGCCTTGTAGTCGAACGGCGCCGGAATCATGCCTGGCCCCCTTCCGCGTCGACACCGCGCGCTCCGGTGTCTTCTTGTGCGCGCGGCGGGGGTCCAAGGGGGTTGTCCCCCTTGCTGCTGAAGTGAGGTTGGGTCTCCTCGGGTGTGGCCGATTCCTCGGTCATCGGTTGTGCACCCTGAATCGCCTTCCAGACCCGCATCGGCGTACACGGCATCTCGATGTCCTTGACCCCGAACGGACGCAGTGCATCGAGGATGCCGTTGACGATGGCAGGAGTTGACGCGATCGTTCCGGCCTCGCCGACCCCCTTGGCACCGAGTTCGTTGCTCACTGCGGGCGATTCGGTGCGGTCGGTGACGAAGTCGACCAGGTCGGGCGCTGACGGCACGAGGTAGTCCACGAACGACCCGGTGGTCAGTGTTCCGTTGTCGTCGTAGACAGCTTCCTCGAAGAGCGCTTGCGCGATGCCCTGGGTCAGTCCGCCGTGTACCTGTCCCTCGACGATCAGCGGATTGACCACCTTCCCGATGTCGTCGACGGCGACGTATTTGCGGATGGAGACAGCCCCGGTCTCGGTATCCACCTCGATGGCTGCGAGGTGGGTGCCGTGCGGATAGGAGTAGACATCGGGATCGAAGGACGCTGAAGAATCCAGGTTCGGCTCGATTCCGTCGGGCCAGGCGTGCGCTTGCAGGGCGGCGA